>CACZQS010000099.1 GCA_902783325.1 uncultured Lachnospiraceae bacterium | reverse complement strand
TCTCGCGAAGGAAGGCATCCACATGCTGCGGATGGCGCCGCATGAGATCCTGTTTCCGGCATTTTTCATATGCTCGACGATGCTCGCGCTGAATCTGCTCGGCGACGGGCTGCGCGACGCATTTGACCCGCACCTGCGCGGCACGGAATAAGGAGGGAGCGCGATGAGTGAGAGAGAAAAAATCCTCGAAATCAGGAATCTCGTCTTTTCGTTCCGGACCTACGGCGGCGTGGTGCACGCGGTGAGGGATGTGAGCTTCGACGTGAGACGTGGGGAGATCCTCGGCATCGTCGGGGAATCCGGCTGCGGCAAGTCGGTGACGGCGCAGTGCATTCTCCGGCTGAACCCCGAGCCGCCGGGCTTTTTTGAAAATGGCGAGATCCTGTACGGCGGCAGTGACATTTTAAAAATGAAAAAGAAAGAGCTCCGGAATATACGGACGCGGGAGATCGGGTTTGTCTTCCAGGACCCGATGACTTCGCTGAATCCGACGATGCGCATCGGCGATCAGATCGAGGAGGTGTTCCTCTCCCGCACGGATATTTCCAAAAAGGAAGTGAAGGAGAGGGCGCTAGGTATCATGCGGCTCGTCGGCATTTCCGATGTGGAGCGGCGGTATAAGCAGTATCCGCACGAGCTCTCCGGCGGGATGAAGCAGCGGATTATGATCGCGATCGCGCTTGTCAGCGAGCCGTCGGTGATTATCTGCGACGAGCCCACGACTTCGCTCGACGTGACGATTGAGGCACAGATTCTGGATCTTCTGATGGATCTGAGGGAGCGTCTCGGGACTTCGGTGATCATGATTACCCACGACCTCGGCGTCATCGCGAAAATGTGCGACCGGGTCATCGTGATGTACGGCGGCAAGATCGTCGAGACGGGAGACGTGCGCGAGATTTTTTATGAGACGAAGCACCCGTATACGATGGGGCTCATGAAATCCATCGCGCGGCTCGATATGGACAAGAACGATGTGCTGACGCCGATCGAGGGCACGCCGCCGGATCTTTTCTCGCCGCCGAGGGGCTGTCCCTTCGCGGCCAGGTGCGATGAGGCGATGGAGGTCTGTCACCGCTACATGCCGGGGGAGACTGTTCTAAGCTCCGGGCACATGACGAGATGCTGGCTGATGCATGAGTATGCAAGGTACAACAGTGCTGACAAGGGGGCGGATCCCATTTCAGCTTTAAATGGAGGCGGCGGAAGATGAGTGAGAAGACGCCTATGCTGTCCGTACAGGATCTGTGCAAGTACTTTCACCTGGGCCGTCACCTGGAGCTGAAAGCGGTGGACCATGTGAGCTTTGACATTTTCCAGGGGGAGACCGTGGGACTTGTCGGTGAGTCCGGCTGCGGGAAGACCACCACCGGGCGGGCCATCGTGAAACTGCACGAACCTACTTCGGGGAAGATCCTGTACCGGGGCAGTGACATTTTCAAACAGAATAAAGCGGAGAGGCTGGAGTACTGCGGAAATGTGCAGATGATTTTCCAGAATCCGTACGCGTCGCTCAACTCGCGCATGACGGTCAGCGAGATCGTCGGCGAGGGGATGAAGATCCACGGGCAGTACTCGAAGAAGCAGCAGGAGGACCGGGTTCTGGAGCTGCTGCAAAAAGTCGGGCTCGGGCGGGACCATATGAGCCGTTTCGCGCACGAGTTTTCCGGCGGGCAGCGGCAGAGGATCGGGATTGCGCGCGCGCTGTCGGTGAATCCGGAGTTCATCGTGTGCGACGAACCGGTGTCGGCGCTCGACGTGTCGATTCAGGCGCAGGTCATCAATATGCTTAAGAAGCTTCAGGAGGAGCTGGGGCTGACGTATCTGTTCATCGCCCACGACCTGAGCGTGGTGCGCTATATCTCGGACCGCGTGATCGTGATGTATCTGGGCGGGATCGTCGAGGAGGCGCCGGCGGACGAGCTCTACCGGAACCCGCAGCATCCGTATACGAAGGTGCTTCTGAGCGCGATTCCCATCGCCGATCCGGACAAGATCCGGTCCAAGGAGCGCATCGCTATCAAGGGCGAGATCCCGAGCCCGATCAACCTCGGGGACGGCTGCCGCTTCGCGGACCGCTGCCCGTACGCGCTGGAGCGCTGCAAGAGCGAGACGCCGCAGATGAAGGAGCTCGCCGCAGGACACCGCGCGGCCTGTCATCTGCTGTGAGTTATGAGATATGTAAACGAATATGACATATGGACACTTCTCCTGACGGAGAAGTCTTGAAGTCGCGGGGGGCCGCGACGGGCTCCCCCGATCAAAGATCGGGGGCAGAAAGGGGACAGTCCCCCTTGTCATATTTGTTTACATAATTCGGAGGAGGACTATGAGCGAAACTGTTTATCGGAAGATCGTCGAATATCTGGAACGTGAGAAGCTGGACGCGTATTTCGTGAGCCGGACGGTGAATGTGCGCTATGTGAGCGGCTATTCCAGCGACGACGCGTTTCTGCTTCTGACGAAGGAGAAGAAGTACTTTATCACGGACGCGAGGTATACCGAGCTGGCCGCGGCGGAGTGCCCGGATTACGAGCTGATCGAGTGGAAATCGGCGTACGGTTCCGCAGCGGCGGCCGCGGCCGCGCTGATAAAAGAGAACGGGGTCCGTGCGGCCGGATACGAGGAGGATCATCTCACAGCCGGGATGCTCGCAAGGATTCGGAAGGAGCTTGATGAGCAGAACGCCGGGGGCGGAAGCGCCACTGAGTTCGTTCCTGCGGACGGCGTCATTGAGGAAATGAGAAAGCACAAGACTCCCCGGGAGATCGAGTGCGCCCGGGCGGCCTGCGCCATCACCGTGCGCGCATTTGACCGCATCCTTCAGGACATCCGCCCCGGCGTAACGGAGAAGGAACTGGCCGCGAATCTGTCGCGGTACATGGTGCTCGAGGGCGCGGATACCATGCCCTACGGCAACATCCTGATCTCGGGCGCGCGGACCTCGCTTCTGCACGGGATCCCTTCGGACAAGGCGGTCGCGTACGGCGATTTTGTGCTCATGGATTTCGGCTGCCAGTTCCACGGATACATGTCGGATATGACCCGCACGGTTGTGGTCGGCAGGGCAAATGAAAAACAGAAGGAAGTGTACCGCCTGGAGCAGCAGATGGTGGCGGAGACGGAGGCGGTGATCAAGCCGGGGCTCCCCGTGAAGGATGCCTATGAGGCCTCGACCCGCGCCATTTTGAATACGGAATACCTCCCCTATCACTACAAGGGAATCGGCCACGGGGTCGGGCTCTTCGTGCACGAGCATCCGTTTATCGGGCCGGCGTCGAAGGAAGTGTTTGAGGAAAATACCGTTCTGACGATCGAGCCCGGGATCTACATTCCGGGATGGGGCGGCGTCCGGATCGAGGACACGCTGCTCGTCACGGCGGACGGTGTCGAGAATCTGACTCCCGCGAGGAAGGAGCTCATCGAGCTGTGAGGGGGGCTGAATACCGTTAGCGAATGCCGCAGGCATGAGGTTACGGGATTCGCATCCGACCGGAGTGAATCAGTTATGAAACAGTGTTTAAAAGAGGTAGAGTTTATCGTTCATCCGATTCCGCCATTTTTCAGCGAGGACTCGCGGATCCTGATTCTTGGCAGCTTTCCGTCCGTAAAATCCAGGGAAATGGCATTCTTCTACGGTCATCCTCAGAACCGTTTCTGGAAGGTGCTGTCCAGGGTTTTTCAGGATGAATTTCCAGCGGATGTCCCGGCGAGGCGCGCCTTTTTGCAGCGGCACCGGATTGCGGCCTGGGATGTGATTCATTCCTGTACGATTGCGGGCTCCTCGGACGCAAGCATCCGCGACGTGACGCCGAACGACCTGTCCCTTATTCTTGACAGCGCGCCGATTCAGGAAATCTATGTCAACGGCCGCACCGCCGAAAAACTGTATAAGAAGTACACTCTGCCGCGGACCGGCCGCGAAGCCGTGTGCCTGCCGTCCACGAGCCCGGCCAATGC
>CACZQS010000098.1 GCA_902783325.1 uncultured Lachnospiraceae bacterium | reverse complement strand
GCGTTCTCTCGTGGAGAGCCTTATTTACTCTTTGAGTCTGGATATTTCCGGAATGGCATGATACGATTATAAAGTCATAGGTATTATAGTATGGTATAATCTCCACTGAATAAAAGTCAGAGAAAGCTGAGGCGTTCTTGCGCCGGGAGGCATCGCTTTATGTCAGAGGTAAAAAATACATTTCTTCCTTCTGCTGAAAAAAGACGAATACTGATGGTAGAGGATGAATTCATAAACCAGGAGATATTGAAAGCAAATCTTGCCGACTCATATGAAATCATTCCTGCATTTAACGGTACAGAAGCGCTGAACATACTCAGCAGCCAATATGAAACGATCAGCCTGATTCTCCTGGATCTGAACCTGCCGGATATTCACGGTCTGGATGTGCTGCGAAAGATTAAGGTCGACCCTGAGTTAACCAAAATACCTGTAATCGTCATGACCGCCGACAGTGAAGCAGAGGTTGAGAGTTTATCTCTGGGTGCTATCGATTTTATTCCAAAACCATATCCTCAGCAGAAAGTCATTCTTGCACGCATTCTCCGCACAATCGAATTATCGGAGGACAGGGATATCCTTCGCTGGACGGAGAGGGATCATCTGACCGGACTCTACAATAAAGAGTTTTTCTACCGCTATGCGGCTCAGTTGGATGTATACCATAAAGATGCCCCAACAGACGCTATAATGCTGAACATAAATCATTTCCGGACTATCAATGACCGTTACGGAAAACACTATGGCGATGAGGTGCTTCGGTGCGTGGCAGAGCGGGTGAAGGAGACAGTCAGGGAAACAGGCGGTATTGTATGCCGCAGCGAGGCCGATTCCTTCCTGATTTACCGCCCTCACAGGGATGATTACGATGCGGTTCTGGAGAAAGCCGGCATTTCGATGCCTGCAGGAGGTGTGAACGAAATCCGCATCCGCGTTCGAATGGGCGTGTATGCAGATGTGGATAAGACTCTGGATATCGAACGGCGATTTGACCGGGCGAAGATGGCAGCGGATACTGTCAGGGACAGCTTTACCAATGCAATCGGGCTGTATGACAATACGATGCGCGAGGCGGAATTACTTTCCGAGCAGCTGATTGAGGATTTTCAGGCTGCCATCCGGGAGAAGCAATTCCAGGTATTCTATCAGCCGAAGTTTGATGTGAGGCCGGATGAACCGGTCCTTATAAGTGCCGAGGCGCTGGTTAGATGGAAGCACCCGGATTTGGGCATGATCAGCCCGGGCATGTTCATCCCTTTGTTTGAGAACAACGGTCTGATTCCGGCACTGGATCAATATGTCTGGTCGGATGCCGCCGCACATATACGCTCATGGAAGGATCGGCTCGGTATTTCACTTCCCGTGTCGGTCAACGTCTCACGTGTGGATCTGCTTGATCCCTCCCTTGTGGAAAATCTGAAGGGGATTGTGTCAGAAAATGGCCTGAGCTACAGCGAACTGCTCCTGGAGATCACGGAATCTGCCTATACCCAGGACGCCGATCAGATCATCGAAAAGGTTGAACGGCTGCGGCAGCTTGGCTTCCGAATTGAAATGGACGACTTTGGCTCCGGTTATTCATCTCTCAGCATGCTCTCGTCTCTGCCCATCGACGCACTGAAGCTGGACATGCAGTTCATTCGAAATGCCTTCAAACAGCGCAAAGACACCCGTCTTTTGGAAGCTATGATCCAGCTGGCCGAGAGCTTTGAGGTTCCGACCATCGCCGAGGGCGTGGAGACCATGGAACAGATGCTCACGCTCAAAATGATGGGCTGCGATATTGTGCAGGGGTACTATTTTTCACGTCCGCTTCCGGCTAATGAGTTTGAAGTTTTTATTGTTGAAAACTGGAAGGCGGCAGATCATAGCGGTCTGGCGGAGAAATCGCAGGAACGGGACGGGTTTTCCTATGATACGCTTCACGACAGCGTGACAGGGTTCTATAACAGCAGCGCTTTCGATATTCTGTTCCGTGGCAATGAACATAAACAAATTGCGGTTCTGGCGGCAGAGATTGACAACTATTCCGCATTCCTCCGGGAAAACGGCCGGGAGAATGCAGATCGCGTCGTGCGCCGGGTGGCGGATGTACTTCGCGGCAGCTTTAGGAGTATGGATCATATATGCCGCCTGAGGGATGACAAATTTGTCATCATCATGGCGAATCTGAGCAGTAAGGGCAGGGAACTGGTTTCAGCGAAAATTGACCGTATCAACCACGAACTGAGGGAAAATCCGGATGGGCTTGCGCCAATTTCACTGAGTGTGGGCGTTGCCTTCTCCGACCGAAAAAAACCGGAAGGAGTTGTTTTCCAGGATGCCGATACTGCTTTGGAGCGTATGAAGGAGATCCGGGCAGCAGGATATGCCGTGTATTGAAGAATCAATGCTCGAAGGAGTCAGCG
>CACZQS010000097.1 GCA_902783325.1 uncultured Lachnospiraceae bacterium | reverse complement strand
TTTGCGCTGGCAGGTATTCTCGGTCCTATGATTATGAACTTCCTGAAGGGCATGACCGGCCGCTATCAGCCGGCGTTCCTCGTTGCCGCCGCGCTCGGAGTGGTCGGAGAGATCCTGATCGCCCTGCTCTCGAAAGTCCGGGAGTAAAATAAGGACTATAATGACAAAGGGGGATAACCGCCATTTTTATAAATGATGAAAAATGGCGGTTATCCCCCTTTGTCATCTGCTCTGTGTTAACATAAGTAAGGTTGCGATCTGCGCTTTACTGTGTTAAAATTCAGACAATCATAATCTGCGGCAAATCAAGAAAGGAGTATGGTACATGAAGATCAAAGCAATATGCGGCGCGTTGTTTACGGCGGCTTTGACAGTGATGGTTAGCGCATCCGCTGTTATGGCCGATGATGACAAGGTCCTGAAGGTGGGGTGGAACAAGGATATCCAGACCATGGATGTTCATAAAACAACCGATAACTATATGGTCCCGCTCAATATTTTTGACCGCCTGCTGGAAGTACAGCTGAATGATGACGGAAGCACGGAGCTCGTGAACAGCATCGCGAAGGACTATTCCATTTCCGATGACGGCCTGGTTTATTCCTTTACACTGCGGGACGACGTCAAGTTCAGCGACGGCACGCCTCTCACGGCAGAAGACGTTGAAGCGACATTTACGCGCATGTTCACTCTCCCGGAGAGCGTCCAGACGGATTTCACAACCTGCATCAAGGGCGCGCAGGATATTCTCGACGGCAAGACGGATACTCTGGAGGGACTCCATGTGACCGATGATTATCACTTTGAAATTACACTGGAAGAGCCCTTTGCCGGTTTCCTGTCCGTACTTGCGACGCCGACCTGCTGCATCATGAGCAAGGCGAACCTCGAGGACGCAGGATCTGATTTCGGCGTTGATCCGGCGAAGACCATCGGGTCGGGACCGTACATGGTGACTGACTGGGTCCAGAACAGCAGCCTCGAAATGGTGAGGAATCCCTATTACTGGGGTGAACCGGCCAGCGCGGCCAAGGTCAGCGTCAAGGTCTATCCGGAAGCATCCTCTATGGATATGGCATTCCAGAACGGCGACATTGACATTCTCGACTGTGACTTTCTTGACACGGCGATCGTCGATGCCACTTACGAGACACCGGCTTACCAGGACAGGATCGTCCGGATCAACCGTCTTGGCGTATACTACTATTTCCTCAATGAGGCTCTTGAGCCGATGAATGATCTGAAGGTCCGCCAGGCGGTCCAGATGGCCATTGACCGCGAGGGAATTCTCAATTCCATCTTTGGCGGAAACGGAGTCATTGTGGACGGAATCTATCCCGCCGGCGCCATCGGCTTCACGGAGGACAATCAGGGCTGGCTTAAGTATGACCCGGAAGGAGCCAAGGCTCTTCTTAAGGAAGCCGGATATGAAAATGGCTTTGACCTGGAGATTTCGTCGAACTCCAACGCTTCCCAGAATATCAAGAACATCCTTCAGGTCATACAGCAGAACCTGCAGGATGTCGGGATCAACGCCCATATCGAAAATTACGATGAATCCAGCTGGATCGCCTTGAGAAAGAGCGGCGAGATGCCCTCCTTTGTCGGACCCTGGACCCTGGATTATAATGATCCGTCAAATGTCATCGACACCTTCTACGGCTCGGCAGAAGCCACAAAGGGCCGCTCGCTGAATTATCCGGATACGGAGGTCATGGCCCGCGTGAATGCAGCCCGTGCGATCGTGGATGAGAATGAGAGACTGGCCGAATATGCGGCCCTCGAGAAGAAGATTGTGGAAGAGGATGCCGCATGGGTTCCGCTCTTCTCACTGCAGCACCGCTTCGTGCTCAGCGACAATATAGAGAAATTCATTCCGCACTGGGCCGGCTACGGCGACTTCAACTGCGCGAATGTTACCATGAAATAAATAATAAGCACGCTTAAGGAGCTCTGCGATGAAAAGTGCTGTTAAGCGCGTGATCAGCATGATCCCCGTTTTACTGGGGGTCATGCTTCTCATATTTATAATGCTCCGGATTGTGCCTGGTGATCCGGTGACGGTCCTTCTGGGTGAGCATTACAGCCAGGAGACGATTGACAGGCTGACGGCTGCCATGAAGCTGGACAGACCGCTTCTTGAACAGTTTATTTCCTATGTGCTCGGCGTATTGAAGGGCGACCTGGGGATCAGCTATGTCTCGAAACGTCCGGTGACGATGATGATTCTCCAGGCTCTTCCCTACACGGTAAAGCTGGCTCTTATGGCAGCTGCTTTTGCGTGGGTGATCGGACTTTTTGCAGGGATCATAGCGGCGGTCAAGGAGAACAAAATACCTGACCGCATCTTTATGGCATTTTCCCTTGCGGGCGTCTCCGTCCCCGTCTTCATGTCTGCCCTGCTGCTCCAGTATATCTTTGCTTTCAGGCTGAAGCTGTTCCCGATTACAAGTGACGGAAGCATTCTGTCCATGCTGCTTCCGGCCATCGCCCTCGGCTGGAACTCTGCCGGGTCAATCGCCCGCCTGACCAGATCCAGCCTGATCGAGGTGATGCAGGCGGACTATATCGACACGGCCCGGGCCAAGGGACTGAAAAGGAGGTCGGTGATCTTCGGGCACGCCCTGAAGAATTCCCTGCTCCCGGTGATTACGATGATGGCGATCCAGCTGTCCTCCATGCTGTCCGGCGCGGTCATCACGGAGAGCGTCTTCGGAATTCCGGGGATCGGGAGACTGGCTACGACCTCCATTTCCAACAGGGACATGCCTCTTTTGCAGGGCACCATCCTGTTCACTACAGTCGTTATCATTCTCGGAAACCTGATAGCAGATCTCCTGTACAGCGTTCTGGATCCGCGGATCCGGAGTCAGATGTAGCCCGGGGATTACAGCAAAGGAAAAAGGATAGTCTTCATATGAACGATAACAACCGGACCTCTTTGGCTGAAATCGGAGAGCAGTATGGTCCAAAAGAAAAACTGATCAGGATGTGCCGGCAGAATCGCCTGGCGATGGTTTCTGCGATTGTGATTGTGCTGATCATCGTCCTGGCAATCCTTGCACCTGTGATTGCCCCGTACGGCGAAGCGCAGCAGGATCTGCTGGCAAGGCTTCAGCCTCCGAGCGCAAAGCACTGGTTCGGCACCGATGAGCTTGGAAGGGATGTATTGTCAAGGATCCTGTACGGCGCCAGGGTTTCGCTGGTAATCGGGATCATTCCTTCTTTCCTGTCCCTCGTGGGCGGTATATTGCTGGGTCTTCTGGCCGGATACTGCAGCGGATGGATTGATTACCTCATTATGAGGCTCGCGGATGTCATGCTCTCATTTCCCTCCCTCCTGCTTGCGATGGCCATCATGTATACGCTTGGGCGCTATGCCAATTCCATCATCTGTCTCTTTGCGGCGCTCTCTTTAGTGGGCTGGGCCTCTGTTGCCCGCGTGGTGCGTTCCCAGACCCTGAGCCTGAAGGAGACCGAATACGTGGAGGCGGCGCGGTCCATCGGCGTCCGGGGCCGGAGGATCATGCTTCGGCATATTCTGCCGAACTGTATCCCGTCCCTGATCGTTCTGTATACTTTGAACGTGCCCTCCTGCATCCTTGCCGAGAGTACACTCAGTTTCCTCGGCATCGGCGTGCAGCCCCCGGCTGCTTCCTGGGGCCTCATGGTGAACCAGTCCAAGAGTTTTCTTTTTACCATGCCCTGGCTGGCTGTTTTTCCCTGTCTCGCGATCATGATCGTGGTGCTGGCTTTCAACTTCCTGGGAGACGGACTCAGGGACGTACTGGATCCCTACCTGGAGAACAGATAAAGAATATGGACGAAAAGAATGTATTGGAAATAAGGGATCTGCACACTTCCTTCTTCACGGAGAAGGGAGTTGTCCGCGCGGTAAACGGAGTTGACCTGAACGTCCCCGAAGGAAAGATCATAGGGCTCGTCGGGGAGTCCGGCTGCGGAAAGAGCATGACGGCCAGATCCGTGATGGGGCTTGTGCGCTATCCCGGAAAAGTGGAGAGCGGTTCGATCCGCCTGGACGGAAAAGAGCTCACGGGACTTAAGGATCAGGATCTGAGGGAGGTCTGCGGAAACGATGTCTCCATGATCTTTCAGGAGCCGATGACATCCCTGAATCCTGTGCTGAGAGTGGGACACCAGGTAGAGGAGAGCCTGCTTGTCCATCACAAAGTGAACTCCCGCAAAGAGGCAAAGCAGGAAGTGATCGAGATGTTCAATCACGTCGGAATTCCCGAGGCGGAGCAGCGCTATTCCTGCTATCCCCACGAGCTGTCCGGAGGATTGAGGCAGAGGGTGATGATCGCAATGGCTATGATCTGCGAACCGAGACTTCTCATCGCGGATGAGCCGACCACCGCCCTGGACGTGACGGTCGAAGCCCAGATCTTAAGACTCATGAAGGAACTCTGTGAGGAACACGGCATGAGTGTTCTCCTCATCACCCATAATCTGGGCGTTGTCGCGGAGATCTGTGATGAAGTCTATGTGATGTATGCCGGAAGAATTGTGGAGCACGCGTCGGTCTTTTCCCTCTTCGACCACACTTCCCATCCTTACACGAAGGGACTTCTCTCGTCCATACCGAGGATCGGAAAGAATCCCGAATATCTTCACACGATTCCGGGTATCGTGCCGAATCTCCTGCATCTTCCGGAGGGCTGTCCTTTCAGCACGCGCTGCGATCTTGCTTTGGAGCGCTGCCGGAAAGAACTGCCGGAACTTAATGCAGTGGGAGAGAACCATGAGTGCCGGTGCTTTGAAGCAATCAAGGAAGGATAGAATGATATGCAGGCAAATATGGGAAGCGTGCCGCTGCTTGAGGCGAAGAATCTGACAAAAACCTTCCTCACCAATAAGAAACAGACCGTTCACGCCGTCAATTCCGTCAATCTGGCAGTGTATCCGGGAGAGACTTTGGCTCTTGTCGGGGAATCCGGCTGCGGTAAAAGCACTCTCGGCAAGACTCTGATCCGTATGCTGTCCGCGACGTCGGGAGAGGTGTATTTCCGCGGTCAGGAAATCACGAAGATGAAGGAGAAGGACTTTCGTCCGATCCGGAAAAAGCTGCAGATGGTGTTTCAGGATCCCTATGCTTCTCTGGATCCGAGAATGAAGGTGAGGGATCTCATCGCCGAGCCGCTGGAGACATACCGCGTGTGCAGAACCAAACATGAAACAACTGAGCGCGTCGCGGAACTTATGGGACGCGTGGGGCTGCCGGAGGAATTTCTTCCCCGTTATCCCCATCAGTTTTCCGGGGGACAGAGGCAGAGAATCGGAATTGCGAGGGCGATCGCGCTTGAGCCTGAAATACTGATCTGTGACGAACCTGTCTCGGCCCTGGACGTTTCCGTTCAGAGCCAGATTCTGAACCTTCTGAAAAAGCTGAAGGAAGAGATGCAGCTCACGAGCCTTTTTATCGGGCATGATCTGTCGGTGATCAACTTTATCGCGGACAGGGTGTGCGTCATGTTCCTTGGGAGCGTCTGTGAGATCGCCCCTAAGGAAGTGCTGTACAAAAAGCCGCTGCATCCCTACACCACTTTTCTGCTCGATGCGATCCCGCATGCGGATCCTTCTTTAAGAGGACGCGCGAGAAAGCTGATTGAAGGGGAAATACCAAGTCCCGTGCACCTCCCGGACGGCTGCTGTTTTCATACGCGCTGCCCATATGCCGATGACAGGTGCAAGACAGAACGGCCTGAGCTTAAGGATTTCGGTGACGGCCATATGGCCGCCTGTCATCACGCCGGCTGCAGTGTGATTTCGGATTGACGGAGTCTGCATGTCTGCTATAATTATCATGGGGA
>CACZQS010000096.1 GCA_902783325.1 uncultured Lachnospiraceae bacterium | reverse complement strand
ATAAAAAACCTCAGAAACCCTTGAATTTCCGAGGTTTTTCGACGTCGATGCGACTGGATTTGAACCAGCGGCCTCTGCGTCCCGAACGCAGCGCTCTACCAAACTGAGCCACGCATCGAACTTTATACCAGTACGGATGAATCCGTACAGCATTGTTTATTATAGCGATATCAGCAGCTTCTGTCAATCCTTTTTTCGCGGATTACCGATACGGAATCCGGCTTTGAACGCGCCCGAGGCGAATGCGTCCCGATACTCCTTGAGATCATACAGCTCAACCGGCGGGAAAGAGACCTTGCCTTCCGCGAGAAGCTTGAGTGCCGGTTCGAAGGGGCCGCAGCGGCTGCCGACGACCGTGATCTCATTTACCGCGATCAGGCTCATGGGAATGGAGGCGTTCCCGGCGTAAGTGCTCTTCAGGATAATCGTCCCCCTGTTCCGGACGAGCTTCATGGCCAGGTGGAATCCCGACTCATTTCCCGCCGCATCCACGACATATTCAAAGCACTCTTCTGCCGCAAGTTCGCGCTCCGGAGGGTATTCCGAAAGAAGCGCCGTGCGGGCGAATGGAGCAAACATAGCCAGCTTATCCTCGTGCTTCCCGACGACAGTCAGATTGATCCCGGTCAGGGAGAGCACCTGGGCCGTCATATAGGCCAGCCTGCCGTCTCCGATCACTGCCGCGTTCAGGGCAGGATCGACATGCACCTGGCTGACAATTTCGAGCGCAGCGGCGAGCGGTTCCGTAAAGATCGCCTGCTCTGCCGGAAGTCCGTCCGGCACGGCATGAATAAGATGCGTATCCAGCACCATGTATTCCGCAAAGCAGCCGTCCCTGCTCAGCCCGATCACCTGCCGGTTCAGGCAGTGCTTCTCACGCATGGTGCGGCAGTAGAGACACGTCCCGCAGCCTTCGTTGAGCTCTCCGACGACAATCCTGCCTATAAGGCCCGTCTCGTCGCTCTCCACTACCTCCCCGACAAATTCGTGCCCCATAATTCCCTTAAAATCAGGGCGGTATCCCTTAAGCACTTCCTTGTCCGTGCTGCAGATATCCGCGAGCAGAATCCGGATGAGGCTCTTCCCGGCTGTCCTTTCGGGGATGGGAAGATCCTCCCGATACGTCATCCCGGTTCCGTCAAAATACAAACCCTTCATATCCCCGGTCCTTCACTTTTTATCAAGCCTCTGCCTCTCAACCAGCTCCGCGAAATAGCCGCCCTTTTCGATCAGCTCCTCGTAGGTGCCGTCCTCAACGACCTTGCCGTTGTCAAGGACGAGAATCCGGTCGCAGTTTCGTATCGTAGACAGGCGGTGGGCGATCACGATACGCGTGCAGTTCAGCTTGTCGAGAGCGTCCGCAACCTTCTTCTGGGTCCGGTTGTCAAGAGCGCTGGTCGCCTCGTCAAAGATCAGGATCTTTGGTTTCGGGGCGATTGCTCTGGCGATCATCAGTCTCTGCTTCTGTCCTCCGGAGATGCCTCCCTGGCCCTCGGCGATCATCGTCTGCATGCCCATAGGCATCATGCGGATGTCTTCCGCGATTCCGGCTGTTTCCGCCGCTTCCCACGCGTCGTCCAGCGTCAGCGTCGGTGCGGAAATGACAATATTCGAATAAATGTCTCCTTGGAACAGGCTTCCGTCCTGCGTAACCGTTCCGATCTTCTTCCGGAGCGATCTGAGGTCAATGCCCTTCAGATCCTTTCCGTCGTAATAAACGGAACCCCTCTGCGGCGTCTCAAACCCCAGAAGAAGCCTCACGAGCGTACTCTTGCCGCATCCGGTCCTTCCGACGATAGCCAGGTATTCTCCGGACCTGATCTTAAGGGATAAATCGTCAATCACGTAAGGCATGCTGTCGTTATAGCGGAAGCTGACATGGCTCAGCTCAATGCCGCCGCCGACATCCGTCAATATCTCTTTTCCATCGGTGGTCTCCGGCACTTCCTTCAGGATCGGTTCCGCCATATCGAGGATCGGCTTGATCTTTGAAGCGGACACCGCAATTCCGGCCAGCGACGTAAAGGCACCCATCACCATGCCGAAAGAAGTGTTAAAGGCATAGTACTGAGACACCGTCACGCTCCTGGTAGACACAGCGAAATAATAGATCGCGATAGTACCCACGAGGGATACAAGTGTCGTGATCGCACCGCTGACTTTAAGCAGGAACGGCGGATTATACATGCAGGATGCGCTCTTGGCGTAGACATCCGCCCATTTCGCGAATACGCGCTTCTCAGCGCCGGCCAGCTTGATCTTCTGCACGCCGGTAATCAGGGAAAAGCTGAGACCGCTCTCTTTCGCCTGGTACTCCATTGCTTTCTTTGTGACACTCATCTGTGTAAGTGAAGTCACGACCATCACAGCCACAGTTCCCAAAATAGTGAGCAGCGCGGGCGTCACGAGCTGAGGTGCATATTTCAAAATATCACTGATGTAGAGCAGCGAGGCGATCGACGTCAGAGCGATCGAAATCACTTGCCCCAGAAGGAGCGAGCAGAGCTGATTCACCGCCTGGGACCTGCTGGAGAGCTCGCCGGAGCTGTATTGCCGGAAAAACGGCACCGGCAGACTCATCAATCTCATCATCATGGCCGCTTCCACGAAAAGAGACGCTTTGGACTCAATCCGGTTCATAATAAGATCTCTCGAAATGGAAAAGAGCTCCGAAGCAACCAGAGTTATAACCATAAAGATTGCAGTTCCCCAAAGAAGCGATGTATCGCCTCTCTGCACGATAAACCCTGTCATCAGACTGCTGAAGCGGGGCATCAGCTTGCCCACCATAGTGATGATGAGAGTGACCATCAGTATAAAAAAGATGTCTCCCGCACTCAGGCATTCAAAAATGTAGGTAAACAGGTCCTTGACGGAGAGTTTCTTCAGTGGGAGAGGCTTGTAGAAGCAGTAGGCGGACTTCTGATAGGTCGCGGCCTCCGCCTTGGTCACAGTCTGCTTGCTGCCGCTTGTATCCCGGTAATAGTACCCTCTGTTCATCTTCGGGAAGATGGAAATGGGCTGTCCTGTTTCCTGTTTGAAAACAAGCATCGGGCCGCAGGCGTCCTTCAGCCAGTTCTCCGTGAGGTTCACCTTGCGGTACATCAGTCCGTACGGGCGAAGCGCATAATCCATCTGCTCTTCCGTTGACGTAACGGAATCCGGTATATCAACAGGTTTGCAGTGAAAGTACTTCAGAATCTCGTCAATTTCTTCCTTTGTCACAATGCGTCCATCTGAAATCTGTCCCGCATCCCTCTTGTCGAGAATGGAGGAAGCCATCGTGAACAGGGATTCTTCAAAGAGATCCTGATCCTTTCCATATCGTTTTCGGAGCTGTTCGTCAAACCAACCCATTTATGCTTAGGCCCTCCTTTCTGCCCCCGATCTGTGATCGGGGGAGCCCGTCGCGGCCCCCCGCGACTTCAAAGCTTCTCCGTCAGGAGAAGCTGCCTTATTAGTCATTTGAAATGAGTTCTGTATAAACTCCTCCGCGGGAGTACAGTTCCTCATGTGTTCCGCGCTCGACGACTTTTCCGTGTTCCAGGACGATAATCTCATCGCAGTCACGGATCGTGGAGAGGCGGTGCGCAATTACGATACAGGTGATACCTCTGTCTTTCACAGCATTCACCAGCTCGTATTCCGTCTTTGCGTCCAGAGCGCTCGTTGCCTCATCCATAATGATGACGGACGGATCCTGTGCGAGAACACGCGCGATTTCAAGGCGCTGCTTCTGTCCGCCGGAGAGATCCTTGCCGCCCTCGGTGAGACGGCCGCGGTAGCCGCCGTTTCTCTTCATAATGTCATCGTGGATCTGGGCATCCCTGGCCGCCAGGATCATCTCGAAGTCCTCGATGGATTCGTCCCACATTTTGATGTTGTTGGAAATCGTGTCCTCGAAAAGGATGATATCCTGGTCCACCACGGCTACGGAACCGGTGAACACATTCTGGTTGATCTCGTTGATCGGCTTCCCGTCAAAGAGAATTTCACCGCTCCAGGGCTTATAAAGACCGGAAATCAGTTTGGCAAGCGTACTCTTTCCGCAGCCGGAAGAGCCGACAAAGGCGACCCGGCTCCCGGGCTTGACTGTCATGTTGAAATCCCTGATCAATGGAGCCGCGAGCGGGGAATAGCCGAATGTGACATTCTTCATCTCGATGACACCCTTCAGCTTCTCATATTCCACTCCCTCCTCAAGAGTCTCCTCTTTAAAGCGGACTTCGTCAGGATACTCCATGACATCCTCGATGCGCTCCATCTGCGTGCGCATCTCCTGGATCGTCTGCCCGGCCGAGATCAGCGTTGTGGCCGGGGTCATGAAGCCTGTCAGCAGTTCCTGGAAGATCGTGATCGAACCGAGCGTGAACTGGCCTATGATTACGAGATAGACACCGAGCACGAGTACCAGGGTATTTGCCAGTGTGACCAGGAACTGCGGAACCGAACCCAGATACGCATCCAGTCTGGAGAAGCGCACCTTGGCGGAATTTACGGAAGCCTGGTAGCCGGACCATTTTTCAAAATAGCCGTTCTCGGCACCGCTGGACTTGATGGTTTCCACCATCTGGATACCGGAAACAGTTGAAGCCGCGAGTTTTCCTGCGTCACGCATCTGGACGCGGGTGATATTCACGCGCTTATTGGAGATATACCCTCCCAGCAGAATATTAATGACGACTGTTCCGACCCCGATCAGCGTCAGCAGTACACTGTAGCGGATCATTATGGCCAGGTAGAAGATCAGCATAAAGCCGTTGATGACGAGAGGGGTCAGCGTCGATACAAGAGTTGTCGCGATGTTTGCATTGTCCGTCTCTCTCGTCTGGATGTCACCGGCCATGCGCTGTGAAAAGAATTCCATGGGCATGCGCAGTACCTTCCACATATAAGTACTGCTGCCGATGATCGCCATTTTCCCGCTGATTTTGAGCGAATAGATGGACTGGATCGCGGAAACAAAGACCTGCAGCAGTCCGACGCCGGCCAGAAGCAGGATGAACGGAATCAGAAGCTCCGAGTTTTCACCGGTCAGGAGCCGGTCAATGAAGAATTTTCTGAAACCGGGATTGATAATGTTGAACAGATACCCGATGATAGTGGAAAGAATGACGAAGGCCACGGCCGCGCGGGCTCCCTTGAGGCGTTTGGCCGCGAATTCCAGAGTGCTCTTCCTTTTGCCGTGGGGTTCATATCCTTCTGTGGGCTGGATCATCAGGACCACGCCTGTAAAACATTCGTCGAATTCCTCGATCGGGATCTTGATATTTCCCCTCGCGGGATCGTTGATATATGCGTATCTTCCCCTGAATCCGCACAGCACGACAAAGTGCTCAAAGTTCCAGTGCACGATGCACGGAAACTGGCCTTCCTCTTTGAGCGCTTCCAGCTCGAACCGGTACCCGTCCGCTTCCATATGATATTTTCTCGCAGCAAGAAGGATGTTCTTCGCCGAGGAACCGTCGCGGGACACTCCGCACTCCACTCTCATCTGCTCGAGAGGAATCCAGGTGTCGTAATAGGCCATGATCATGGCCAATGAAGCAGCTCCGCATTCAAGCGCCTCCATCTGCATTATGACAGGCACTTTGGCGATACCGTGCTTGACCGGTTCTTTTATCTTCTTATTCAAACTCAATCCACCTCCGGTTCAGATCGCGTCCGAAGCCTAATTAGCATTAAGGAGCATTTCGATTACTTTGGTGATCTTATATACCACGTAGCAGGAGTACTCTCCGTCAGGCATATCCGCAGAAGCTCCGGCAATCACATTTCCTTCCGAATCATGTCCCACCGAAGAAACTGTCGTCTCGACATCCCCGATGTACATCGTCATTCCTGTTTCCACCTTGCTGGCAAATCCCTGATCATCAAACGTGACCGTCACCACACCGCTCGAGACCCTGGCCGTGCCGCTCGCTTTACTCGTGATGGAAACAAAATTCGCCCACACGAAAAGGCCCGCCACAAGCACGATTACCCCGATAAGAATCAGCCACACGGCCGGCTGTGTGACGCGCAGATAGTCATTCAGCTGTTCCGGCGCGGAAAGGGCCTCAAGACTCTTCTTCCTGTAAACCTGTTCACCCATATAATCACCTCATAAACAATTGTGATGTCCCGATAGGGCATTCATTTTTTGAGTATACATTACGTCGCTTTTTTATGTCAACAAATATGACAGTGGGGACTGTCCCCACTGTCATATCTGCCCCCGATCTGTGATCGGGGGAGCCCGTCGCGGCCCCCCGCGACTTCAAAGCTTCTCCGTTAGGAGAAGCTGCCTTATTACTGCTCATCCATCAGTCCCTCATGCGCAATCGGCTTCCACTTTTTCTGCGGGAAGATCAGCGAGTAGAGAGAACACAGTGTATAGAAATACAGGAAGAACGGAAATGTGAGCAGCGCCGGCATCAGTTTTCTCAACGGGACCCGGAAATATCCGGTCGTGATCATGGCAGCCACGATAGAAGCCGCATAAGTGGCGGCAAAAGCGATCAGCTGCATCATCTGCAGCTGCTCCATGCCGGGAGTGACAGCCAGTACGATATTAAGGATGATCGTCGAAAGAAGCTGGAACACGCTGGCCGGGCCGGTAAACAGCAGCATCAGATTATCAAAGAGGCGCACGGAGGGTTTCTCATGAAATGCCTCGCGCCACTTTCCGAAATAGCGGAACAGAATCTGATAGCTCCCGGTACACCACCTTGCCAGCTGGCGCATCATAACCCCGAAATTGGAGGGCTGCTCGTCATAGCACACGGCATCGATACAGAACGTGGTCCTGTCATGGCGGAGACACTGCTGGAAAGCAAACTCCACATCCTCCGTCATCGAATTCGTGCTCCAGCCGTAAGTCTCGAGAAGCTCTTTTTTCACAGCAAAACCAGTCCCCGTGAGGAAGCAGGACAGATTCAGCTTCTCGCGCGGATAGGAATAAAAAATCGTGTAGGTGGCCCAATAGGCCGCATACCACTTAGTTATAAAAGTGCGGTACGGTTCGCCGCCCAGCCGGTTGCCCTGGACGAGCTGATTTCCTTTATTGAGATGCTCGTTCATCCGGCTCATGAAATCGCTCTTGGCGATATTGTCGGCGTCGAAGATCATCAGCGCGTCAAATGTATCCGACTTTTCCCTGAGGATTTTCGCCATCCCCCACGCCAGAACGGCGCCTTTGCCGGACTCGGGACCGTCCGTCCTCTCATAAACCGTCACAAAAGGATATCGGTCAGCCAGATGCACCGTGCCGTCTGTACAGTGATCAGCCAGAAGATATACGTGCCAGGCATCAGCAGGATAATCCTGCTCTTCGAGACTCTTCAAAAGATGTGAGAGCACCTTTTCTTCATTTCTCGCACAGACAATCACCGCAAATCTGTTCTTCGGATCGGAATCCCCTCTCGGGAGACGTCTTCTGATCAGACCCAGGAGCATTACCGCTCCGCTCCAGCCCAGCATAAGCGTCCCGATAATCTGGACGCACATTAAAAGCAATATAGGCCATGTCATGTTCTTAAAAAACCGTCCTCGGTATGGAATACCTATATTGTACACTATGGCGTACGGAATCGCAATGATGGGGCTGACGCAGCCGTTCAGTCATGAATCCATGTGACCGGATTGCCTTTTCTCTTGAGAGGCGTGCGCACGGGGCCGCCGTCCGCGCCGTAACCGAGGATCAGTCCGCCCGTGATCGTCTCATCTTCCTGAAGCCCGATCTGCTTCATATACCCGTTCACCTGCTCATTGTCCGTGAGCCAGTGCAGCTGGTTGATCCAACAGGATCCGAGGTCCAGGGCATTCGCGGCAATCATCATGTTCTCGAGCGCGCAGGCGCTGTCCGCCATGGCATTTCCGTACCCCTTCTTGTTGGCCGTCACGATGAGAACCGGAGCATGATAGTCGTAGGCATAATTTCCCCGTTTCGCCGCCATGATCGAATTTCTCATGGAAATATAGAGACCCGGTGTCACTTCCATCGCGGCAAATGCCTCCTGCACGATCCTTTCCAGATCGTCAAGAACTTCCCGTTTCGTGATCACAAGAAAATGCGTCGTCTGGCTGTTGGAGCCGCTGGGCGCGCTTCTTCCCGCCTCCACTACCTTCTCGATCAGCTCGTCGGAAGGTCTCTCCGGATTCATTTTCCTCGTGCTTCTCCTCGTGAGAATCGCTTCTATCGCATCCATATTAAACACTCCTCCCAAAGCGAAATTTTGTACGCTGACTTATTGTTCTCGGACCCGATTTTGTAATCTCGCTTCTTACGTCCTTCAGACATAAGAACCGAGAACAAAATCT
>CACZQS010000095.1 GCA_902783325.1 uncultured Lachnospiraceae bacterium | reverse complement strand
GCCCTCGCCTCCGACTCATTTGCCGCGGGGACGACGAGGAGGCGGACATCGGTTTCTTTCGCCATCATAGCGATCGGGAGAACGCCGGGAATTCTGGTGATCTCACCGGACAACGAGAGCTCCCCGACAGCCATCACCCCGTTCAGCGAATCTATGGGGATGTCCTCATTCGCTGCCAGAATGGAAAGAGCGATCGGGAGATCAAAGCGGGACCCGCTTTTCGGGATATCGGCCGGTGAGAGATTGACGGTGATGCGCCTTGGCGGAAGCTCCATTCCTGCGTTGCGGAACGCGGAACGGACCCGGTCCTGGGCCTCCCTGACCTGGGCGGAGAGATAGCCTACCATAGAGAACTGCGGCAGGCCCTTCCCGATGTCTGCCTCGACACGGACGGCGGACACTTCAAGACCGCTTAAAGAAGCGGACAGTATGCTGCTGAACATAGCAACCTCCTCTTTCTTCTTACCTCGTTTTGCAGTTGGAATGAGTGGAAATCCTGTTCTTAAGAGTTTAAGACAGGTATGAAGGCCCGGATACGGGTGAGCTCATTATAGTACATGTGCCGATGGATTTGCCAGAACTATTTCAAAGATCAGCTTGCAAGTGACTTTTATTTCCTGTATAGTGGGTAACTGTTCAGAATGATTGCGGAGCTCCGCTTCTCATCTTAAGGGGCTTCGATGGAGGAATCAGTGGCTAAGAATCTTGTTATCGTTGAGTCACCGGCAAAGGTGAAGACGATTAAAAAATTTCTCGGAACGCGCTATGACGTGGAAGCCTCGATGGGCCACGTCCGTGATCTGCCGAAGAGTCAGATGGGCATTGACATCGATCATGACTATGAACCGAAATATATCACGATCCGCGGCAAGGGCGATCTTCTTGCGAAGCTCAGGAAGGCGGCCAAGGCGGCTGATCATGTCTATCTCGCGACCGACCCCGACCGTGAGGGAGAGGCCATATCCTGGCATCTTGTAGCGGCTCTCGGGCTTGAACCGAAGAAGGTACAGCGCATCACCTTCAACGAGATCACGAAGAATGCGGTCAAGGCGTCCCTCAAAGCGCCGCGCAGCATTGATATGCATCTTGTCGACGCGCAGCAGGCGCGCCGCGTCCTGGACAGACTGGTGGGTTACCAGATCTCCCCCGTGCTCTGGAAAAAGGTGAAGCGGGGATTGAGCGCCGGAAGAGTGCAGTCTGCCGCGCTCCGCATGATTGCGAGGCGGGAGAAGGAGATCGAGGAATTTGTGCCCCAGGAATTCTGGACCATCGAAGGCGGATTTGCCGTTCCCGGCCAGAAGAAGCTTCTGACGGCGAAGCTCGGAGGGGAGGGCGGAAGCAAGCTGTCCATTTCTTCCGGAGAAGAGGCGGAGGCGGTTCTTAAAGAGCTTGAGAAGCAGAGCTGGTCCGTCACGGACGTAAAGAACGGGGAGCGCAGGAGGAAAGCGCCTCTTCCCTTCACGACAAGTACGCTCCAGCAGGAGGCCGCGAATGTGCTCGGCTTCTCCACCTCAAAGACCATGCGCGTCGCGCAGCAGCTCTATGAAGGCGTGGATGTCGCCGGGGAGGGCACCGTCGGCGTGATCACGTACCTGAGAACCGACTCGACCCGCGTTGCTGCGGAAGCGGATGCGGCAGCCAGGGCTTACATCAGGACGGAGTATGGCGAGCAGTATATCGGAACACCGATTTCGGAAAATGGCAGAGGCGCGCAGGATGCCCATGAAGCCATCCGTCCGACCGACATCGCCAGGACGCCCGTGAAGATAAAAGAGTCACTCAGCCGGGACCAGTTCCGGCTGTACCAGCTGATCTGGAAGCGCTTTGCGGCAAGCCGCATGGCAGCCGCCGTATACGAGACGGTGTCCGTGAAGATCGGCGGCGGGAAATACGTCTTTGCGGCCGCAGCCTCCAAGCTCCATTTTGCGGGATTCCTTGATGTATACACTCCTTCCGGCGAGGAGAAGGCAGAGGACAACGCGCTGATCCGGGCCATCACAAAAGACACGGAAGTAAAGCTCATGGAGCTCCGTGATGAGCAGCACTTTACGCAGCCCCCGGCTCATTTTACCGAAGCGTCTTTAGTCCGCGCGATGGAAGAGCAGGGCATAGGCCGGCCGAGTACATATGCGCCGACGATTTCCACGATTCTGGCGAGGCATTACATCACGAAGGAACAGAAAAGCCTTTTCATCACCGAGCTCGGAGAAGTGGTGGACGGAATCATGCTCCAGGCCTTCCCGCAGATCGTTGACGAGGACTTTACGGCAAATATGGAAACCCTGCTGGACGGTGTCGCGGAAGGAACGATCGAGTGGAAGACAATTGTGCGGAACTTCTATCCGGATCTGAAGGAAGAGGTTGACAAAGCCAATGCGGAGCTCGAGGAAGTGAAGGTCGGCGACGAGGAGACGGATATCGTCTGCGAGAACTGCGGCCGGAATATGGTGATCAAGTACGGGCCCCACGGAAAGTTCCTGGCCTGTCCGGGCTTCCCGGAGTGCCGGAATACGAAACCGTATTTTGAGAAGGCCGGTGTCCGCTGTCCGAAGTGCGGCGGGGAGGTCGTTCTGAAGCGGTCACGGAAGGGCAGACGCTTTTACGGCTGCGAGAACAGCCCGGAATGTGATTTCATGTCCTGGCTGCTTCCGGTGGAGGAAAAGTGCCCGAAGTGCGGGAGTTATATGGTCCGCAAGGGAAATAAGATAGTATGTTCTGAAAATAATTGCGGTTATATAAAAAATATTTGAATGTTTTGAAATAGCGTCGACAACTATTGTTTTGACGCTATTTTTGTGTTACGATGATTTCTGTACAAGTAAGTGAGTTCGAAAAAGCCCGAAAAAATCACATTTTTTGAATTCTGACAATTGTCAGCCGAACGATACGGGAAAGGAGAGAGAATGAGCGTACAGCTTTTGGACAAAACCCGAAAAATCAACAAGCTGCTTCATAATACGAATACATCTAAAGTCGTGTTCAATGACATATGCAACGTTCTGGTGGAGACATTATCATCGAACATCCTGGTGATCAGCCGGAAGGGAAAGGTTCTTGGCGTCGGTCTCTCCGATGGCGTCAAGGAGATTGAGGAGATGATTACCGGGGAGATCGGGAGCTTCGTGGACCCGCTTCTCAATGAAAGATTCCTCGGAGTGCTCTCGACGAAGGAGAACGTCAATCTGGCAACACTGGGGTTCACGGGGAAGGATGTCGGGAATTACACCGCCATCATCAACCCGATCGATATCGCGGGAGAAAGACTCGGAACGGTTTTTTCCTACCGCTCCGACTCGATGTATGACATAGAGGACATTATTGTCAGCGAATACGGCACCACGGTCGTCGGACTTGAAATGATGCGCTCCGTTGATGAGGAGAACGCGGAGGAAAGCCGCAAGCGCCAGGTCGTCAAGTCCGCTTTCTCGACACTGTCATTCTCGGAGCTCGAGGCCATCATCCACATCTTTGATGAACTGGACGGGAATGAGGGCATTCTCGTCGCGAGCAAGGTAGCGGACCGGGTCGGGATCACGAGGTCCGTCATCGTGAATGCGCTCAGGAAGTTTGAGAGCGCAGGCGTGATCGAGTCGCGCTCCTCCGGCATGAAAGGTACCTATATCAAAGTCCTCAATGACTATATTTTCGACGAACTCAGCGACATCAAGGCGCACCGCGCGAAGAAGTAAGGCAGTGCCCTGCTTATGACGGACCGGGGGTCATTTCCCCGGTCTTTTTTATGAAAAATACCCTTGACACCGCTGAAGGCTAGTCGTATAGTATCGTATAGATGTTAGCACTCCTAATTATCGAGTGCTACCAAAATGAAAAGCCAATAATGAAGGAGGCAATGCTTTATGAAGTTAGTACCGCTCAGCGACAGAGTCGTTCTGAAAGAAGTGGAAGCGGAAGAGAAGACAGCGTCCGGCATCATCCTTACGGGAGATGCGAAAGAGAAGCCGCAGCAGGCGGAAGTGATTGCGGTCGGACCGGGCGGAGTCGTAGACGGAAAAGAGATTACGATGAACGTCAAAGTCGGGCAGAAGGTCATCTATTCAAAATATGCAGGGACAGAAGTGAAGCTTGGCGATGATAAGTATATCGTTGTGAAGCAGAATGACATTCTTGCAGTAGTGGAAGATTGATCCGGAACAATAATATAGTTGGAGGACAGAACTCATGGCAAAAGATATTAAGTATGGTGTAGAGGCCCGCGAGGCCCTGCAGGCAGGTGTAGATAAGCTGGCGGACGTCGTCCGCGTGACACTCGGACCCAAGGGACGCAATGTCGTTCTGGAGAAGTCCTATGGCTCACCGACGATTACAAATGACGGCGTGACAATCGCAAAAGAGATCGAGCTGGAAGACGGCTTTGAGAATATGGGCGCGCAGCTCATCAAGGAAGTTGCTTCCAAGACCAACGACGTGGCCGGCGACGGCACGACAACCGCTACGGTTCTGGCGCAGGCTATGGTTCATGAGGGCATGCGCAATCTCGCGGCGGGAGCAAACCCGATCATCCTGAAGAAGGGCATGCAGAAGGCCACGGATGCGGCTGTGGACGCTCTTGTCAAGATGAGCAAGCCGGTTGACGGCAAGGCACAGATCGCCCGCGTCGCGGCTGTTTCTTCAGGCGATGACGAAGTCGGCGAGATGGTTGCGGATGCGATGGAGAAGGTCAGCAAGGACGGCGTGATCACGATCGAGGAGTCAAAGACCATGCAGACCGAGCTGGAACTCGTGGAAGGCATGCAGTTTGACCGCGGCTATATCTCCGCTTATATGTGCACGGATATGGAGAAGATGGAAGCCCGCCTCGACGAGCCCTTCGTTCTCATCGTGGACAAGAAGATCAGCAACATCCAGGAACTTCTTCCGATCCTCGAGCAGGTCGTGAAATCCGGTTCCCAGCTCCTCATCATCGCTGAGGATGTCGAGGGCGAAGCCCTGACAACCCTGATCGTCAACAAGCTTCGCGGCACCTTCAACGTTGTTGCGGTGAAGTCCCCGGGCTACGGCGACAGAAGAAAAGAGATGCTCAAAGATATCGCTGTTCTTACGGGCGGCATCGTCGTGTCCGATGAACTCGGCATCGACCTGAAGGAAGTCACGATCGACCAGCTCGGCCGCGCGAAGGCCGTGAAGGTCCAGAAGGAAAATACCGTCATCGTCGACGGCGAGGGTGACAAGAAAGCGATCGCTGACCGCGTCGCCCAGATCAAGAACCAGATCGCCGAGACGAAATCTGATTTCGACCGCGAGAAGCTGCAGGAGAGACTGG
>CACZQS010000094.1 GCA_902783325.1 uncultured Lachnospiraceae bacterium | reverse complement strand
GTGTACGAGGAAGATTTTTCGGATATCCGCGGCCAGCTCACCGCAAAAAGAGCGGCGCTCATCGCAGTAGCCGGCTTTCACAACCTGATGCTCGTCGGCACGCCCGGCTCCGGCAAGACGATGCTGGCCCGGCGTCTGCCCTCCATCCTGCCCTCCCTCACGAAGGAAGAGGCCCTCGAGATCTCCCGGATTTACAGCATCGCGGGACTGATCGATGACGAGCATCCGATCACCGGCGTCAGGCCCTTCCGGCATCCTCATCACACCATGTCTCCCCAGGCCCTCGCCGGAGGCGGGAAGATCCCCGCTCCCGGTGAAGTCTCCCTGGCGCACAGAGGTGTTCTTTTTCTCGACGAGATGCCGGAATTCCAGACCAAAACCCTTGAAATTCTCAGGCAGCCCCTGGAAGACAGGGAGATCATCATCTCCAGGGCTTCCGGCTCCTACCGCTTCCCCGCGAGTTTCCTTCTTCTGGCCGCGATGAATCCCTGCCCCTGCGGCTATTTCCCGGATATGACCCGATGCACCTGCACGCCCCGCGCTGTCACCGAATACAGGAACCGCATCTCCAAGCCCCTGCTCGACCGCATCGATTTAAGTGTCATTTGTCCGCCGGTTTCATATGAGGAACTGACTGCCTCCTCCAGGAAAGGCCCGTCCTCGGCACAGCTCCGGGAACAGGTGGAGGCAGTACGGGAGATCGAGGCCGCCCGCTTCCGCGGCACTTCACTGCACTTCAATTCCGAGATACCGGCGAACAGGATCGGGGATTTCTGCTCCATGGACAGCGCAGCCGCGAAGTGTCTGGAGCACGCATTTTATGCAAGGGACTTAAGCGCGAGAAGCTATTACCGCGTCGTTCGGGTAGCAAGAACCATAGCCGATCTTGCCGCCTCTGAGCTGATCCGGTCCGAGCACATAGAGGAGGCTCTGGTCTACCGGCCTTTGGACGATGCTTTCTGGGAAGGAGGAGGAATATGATGAATATGGAAATCCGGATCGTTCGCAAAGGGGATGAGAATTATCCGAAGAAGATGGCGGAGTGCTCCTCCATGCCGGAAGAGTTATACTTCCTGGGGGAGATGCCGGATGATGACCGCCCCGCGGTCGGTATTGTGGGCGCGAGACTCTGCAGCGCCTACGGAAAAGAAACGGCTTATGAATTCGGCAGGATCCTTGCAGGGCGGGGAGTACAGATCATCAGCGGCATGGCCGTGGGAATCGACGGAAGCGCTCAGGAAGGGGCCCTCGACGGAGGCGGAAAAAGCTTTGCGGTCCTTGCCTCCGGGGTCGACGTCTGCTATCCGCGAAGCAATACGACTTTATATAACCGGATCCGGAAACAGGGAGGCATTCTCTCGGAGCAGCCGCCCGGGACGGCTCCGATAGGCCGCCTCTTTCCGAGCAGAAACCGCCTCATCAGCGCCCTGTCGGATATCGTTCTCGTCGTTGAGGCGAAGTCCCGCTCAGGCTCACTGATCACAGTGGATTTCGCGCTCTCCCAGGGAAAGACCGTATATGCCGTTCCGGGAAGGGTCGGCGATCCGCTCTCTGACGGATGCAACTGCCTGATTGCCCAGGGAGCGGGAATTGCGTATGCTCCGGAAGCCATCCTGTCCGAGCTGGATATGATACGGGATACGGTCTCCTTTTCGGAATCAAGAAGACGGGCGGCCCGCTTCCGGAGAGCCTTTGAGAAGCGCATCCTAAAAAGTCCGCGCCTGTCGGACGAGGCAAAGCAGGTCTTTTCGGTCCTCTCCTACGAAGACGCCGCATATCCTGATACCATAGCGAAAAAAACCGCGCTCCCGCTGCCCCTGATCCGCTCCGCACTGAGCGAGCTTTTCGAGGAGCATCTCATATCCGAGCGCGGCAGGGATGCTTATATTAAATCTGCCCCCGATCTTCGGTCGGGGGAGCCCGTCACGGCCCTCCGCGATTAGTTTTCCTTCCGCCTGAGAATATCGAAGGGGTCGGCCTGTTCGCTTAAGGCAACCTTAAGCGGCTGCTGCGGGTGAGGCGCCGAAGGCATACTCAAGCCCTCTTCGTCATAGATGGCTTTTACTTCTGCCGGCACAGCCCGCCCGTCCGGCTTCATGATCTCGATGGCTTCGCCCACCGAGAATTTGTTCTTCTGTGAGAAATGGCAGCAGCCGTCCGCATCCACGGAACCGACGATACCGAGGAAGGTATAGTTGCGGATATAGGTATTGCTGTCATAGATGAGAGCGCCTTCATCCGGTCTCCCGTAAAAGAATCCGGTGGTAAAGCGCCGGTAGGTGCAGTCCGCGATCTGCTCCTCATAGAGAGGAATCCTCTCCTTATAGAGAGCCGGATCCGTCTCGTAATCCCTCATCGCGCGGCTGTAAACGGAAGCGGCTGTGGCGACATAGAGGGCAGTCTTCATCCGGCCTTCCACCTTAAAGCTGTCAATTCCGGCGTCGTAGAGATCATCGAGATGCCCGACCATGCACAGATCCTTCGAATTAAAGATGTAAGTCCCTCTTTCATTTTCCTCAACCGGCATATATTCGCCGGGTCTCGTCTCCTCCATGACGGCATATTTCCAGCGGCACGGATGCGTGCACGCGCCGCGGTTGGCATCGCGCCCCGCCAGATAATTGCTGAGCAGGCAGCGGCCGGAATAGGAGATGCACATCGCTCCGTGAACAAAGCATTCCAGCTCAAGGTCTTCGGGCACACGGCTTCTTATCTCCTTGAGCTCGCGAAGCGTGAGCTCTCTGGCCGTCACGATCCTCTTCGCGCCTAAGCGGTGATAGAACATCGCGGACGCGTAATTTGTCGTATTCGCCTGCGTGCTGATGTGAAGGGGCAGATCCGGACAGGTCCTTAAGAAAAGATCTGCAAGTCCTATGTCCGAGATCAGCACGCCGTCTGCCTTCAGCTCACCGAGCTCGCGGAAATATGCCTCCGCCGGGGCAAGATCGCTGTTGTGGGCATAGATATTCGCCGTCACATAGACTTTTTTTCCGCGCTCATGCGCAAAAGAGATGCCTTCCCGCATCTCTTCCGACGTAAAATTCTTTGCTTTTGCCCGAAGGCTCATCGCCTCGCCGCCGATATATACGGCGTCCGCCCCGTAAAGGACTGCCACCTTCAGGACTGGCAGACTTCCCGCCGGGAGCAGCAGCTCCGGATGTCTCATTTTTTCACCGTCACAAGTAACCCGTCCCCCACCGGAAATACCGTGGTGACAAGCCCTTCCCTTTCTGTGATGCTGCGCAGATATTCGCGCATTCTTTTGTGTATCGTGCGATTTCTTCTTTCTATGGCATAGCGGGATTCAATAAGATCACCGCCTATGAGTACATTGTCGGTAAGGAGCACTCCGCCCGGTGAGAGCAGTCTTATGATCTGCGGCAGGAAGTGTACGTACTGGCCCTGCGCGGCATCGAGAAAGATAAAGGGAAAGCTCTCCCTGATTGCGGGAAGGATCTCCTCCGCATTTCCCTCAAGAAGAGTCACCCTGCCGCTCTTTCCCGCGTTCAGAATATTCTGTTTCGCCTGCCGGATCCGCTCCGGATCATTCTCAATGGTAACGACGCGGGCATCGGAATATTCCAAAAAGCAGAGAGCAGAATACCCGACAGCCGTCCCGATCTCAAGGATGGAATCAGGCTTCTTCATGGCAAGCAGCAGGATCAGAGCTCGGAGCGTATCTCTCCGGACGATGGGGACCCCTTGCAGGGCCGCCTCCTTCTCAAGTTCAAGAAGATAAGGAGGAAGCTCGGGAGAGATGGTCTCCATATAGACCGCAAGTCTCCTGTTCCTCTCCTCAGCCGCCATCGCCTGTCCCTCTTCCGGTGAGCTTTCCCATGAGGTTCAGGAATTCCTGCTGAGCCCCGGAAGTTCCGCCTTCCTCAGTTGCCGCAAAGAGGCTGCAGCCGGCAGAATAAGCCGTCTTTCCCACCGCCAGGAGGATGACGACGGCCAACACAAAAAGCAGGATGCGGATCATCACGCTCCCGCCGGTCAGTACCATGCGCCATGCAGTTTCTTTGTTTCTTCTGCTTCCCATGCCTCTTATGATTAATGATATGGAATATAAAGCCGTATTGCCCTGGACAGCTCTCCGCTCACTTCCTGCAGCGTATGAACCAGTTCCTCCTCCGCTTCCAGGAACGCGTCGACCTCAGGAATCTTCTGAAGCTCGTCGCGGAGCTCTGCCAGATGATCGGATTTCTCTATAAAATCATCACTGTCTGTCCCATGATAGACATCGATGGTCTGAGCCCGCAGCTCCATCACCCGGTCCAGGACCCCCGGCATGCTGTTAAGGGCATCGGCACACTCAAGATAGTGCCGGTACACTTCACTTTCGCGGATCGTCCTCACCATATTTGCTGAAGCTTCTTTTATGCTCTTTTCCATATTAAACTGATGCCTCCATAATGATCGGCAGAATCATGGGCCTTCTCTGCGTGCGCTTCCAGACAAACTCGCTGAGCTCATCCTTGATTTCCGTCTTGATCTTCGTCCAGTCCGTGACATTGTCCATGAGACAGCGCTCCGCCGCCTCATACACAGTGCGCGACGCCTCCTCCATGAGGTCTTCCGATTCGCGTACATAGACAAATCCCCTGGACACAAGGTCCGGACCTGACAGAAGGCGGTTGGAGTGCTTCTCCAGCGTCATCACCACGATGATAATGCCGTCCTCCGCAAGTCTGTGCCTGTCCCGGATGACGATATTCCCTACATCCCCGACGCCGAGTCCGTCCACAAGAATTCCGCCTGTCTGCACCTTGCCGACGATGTGGGAGCTCTCCTCGGACAGCTCCAGCACATCCCCTGTGTGCAGGACCCAGATATTCTCTTTCGGGATGCCGATCTCCTCCGCAATCTTCGACTGCGCGAGAAGATGCCGTCTCTCTCCGTGCACCGGCACGGCATATTTCGGCTGCAGCAGCGCATAGAGCAGCTTAATCTCTTCCTGGCAGGCATGTCCGGACACGTGAGTGTCCTGGAAGATCACCTCCGCCCCGATATCCGCGAGTTCATTGATCACATTGGAGACCGCCTTTTCATTTCCCGGAATCGGATGAGAGGAAAAGACGATGACGTCGCCGGGCATAAGCTTGATCTTCTTGTGGATATTGGCCGCCATGCGCGACAGCGCAGCCATGGATTCTCCCTGACTTCCAGTCGTGATGAGAACGATCTTCTCGGGCGGGTAATTCTTCAGGTCATCGAGATCCACAATCGTGTTGTTCTTGTCTTCAATATAGCCCATCTCCACGGCCGTGCCGATGACATTTACCATGGACCTGCCCTCGAGGCAGACCTTACGTCCGTACTTCGCGGCCGAGTTGATGATCTGCTGCACGCGGTCCACATTCGAGGCAAATGTCGCAATCACGAGCCTCTGCTTTACATGCTTCGCGAAGATGCGCTCAAAAGTGGCGCCGACTGTCCTCTCGGACATCGTGTAGCCGGGTTTCTCCGCGTTCGTGCTGTCGCACAGAAGGGCAAGCACGCCCTTCTTGCCGATCTCCGCGAAACGCTGCAGGTCGATGGCGTCTCCAAAGACCGGCGTGTAATCTATCTTAAAGTCTCCGGTGTGGACGATGATGCCGGCCGGTGAATAAATGGCTATGGCCGCCGCGTCCTGGATGCTGTGATTCGTCTTGATGAATTCGATCCGGAACTCACCCAGATTGATGGACTGTCCGAAGTTCACTGTTTTCCGTTTCACGATACCGAGCAGATCATGCTCCTCGAGCTTGTTCTCGATCAGCGCCATCGTAAGCCTTGTTGTATAGATCGGGACATTCAGTCTCTGGAACACATACGGGATCGAGCCGATGTGATCCTCGTGTCCGTGAGTGACGATGAGCCCTTTCACCTTGCTGATATTCTCGACAAGATAGGTCACGTCCGGGATCACGAAATCAATCCCGAGCATATCATCCTCCGGAAATGCAAGACCGCAGTCCAAAACAACAATACTGTCTCCGTATTCGAACGCAGTCATATTCATCCCGATCTGCTCCAGTCCGCCGAGCGGGATAATCTTTATCTTTTCTTTATTCATTTATAATCTTCAGTCTCCTCCATAATTCAATGATGCGAATCTCTCTTGATGCTTCCGTCACATTTCAAGATCCGTGTCGTCAAGCATCTCCGCAAAGATCTTCATAAGAGCCCGGAGTTCGTCCTCGTCCTCGACGGGAACGTACGCGGCCTCTTCTGCGTCCGGTGCGGAGATATCCTTAAATATATAAGCATTCGCGTCGCCCTCCCCGGCATCTGTCACGAGGAGGTAATCCGTTCCGTTCACACGCGTCTGCTCTTCTACGTAAAATGTGCAAAGCTTGCCGTCATCGGCAATAAAATCAATGGTTTCCATTCTGATTCAACCAGTCCTGTAAGATAATGGCAGCAGCGATGCTGTCCACATATTCCTTATAATCCCGGCGGTCAACGCCTTGAAGATGCATAGCCTCCTCCGCCTCAACCGTGGTGAGCCTCTCATCCGCAAGATGTACGGTCAGATGGAGTCTCGCCTCAAGTTCCCGGGCAAATAAGAGCGTCTTTTCAGCGCGCTCTCCTTTCGTGTCGTCCATATTGAGGGGAAGACCGAGCACAATCTCCGATACCTCATACTCCTCCGCCAATGAAGCGATTCTCCGGTATGTGGCGCGCAGATGATTTTCTTCCTTCCGCCGTATAATTTCAACGCCCTGCGCAATCACGCGCAGGGGATCACTGACGGCAACTCCCACCGTCTTCGAACCATAATCGAGACCGAGCACTCTCCCGCGCGTCTCATTCACGCCAGGCTTTGCTCCTTATGTATTCCCGCAGCAATTCTTCCACAAGCTCATCGCGCTCCACTTTCATAATCATGCTGCGCGCACCCTTGTGGTTCGTTATGTAAGTCGGATCGCCGGACATAATATACCCCACGATCTGGTTAACCGGATTGTAGCCCTTCTCCGACATCGCTTCATAGACGACGCTGATCACATCCTTGACATGAATCTCCGGTTCTTTCTTTACGCTGAAAAACTGCGTGCTTCCGATTTTGTCAGACATATTCTTTATCTCCATTTTTTGCCTGATGCTCATAACCAGAACTTCCTGTTCATTTTACAACTTGTGTTCTCATTTAGCAAGGATGCCTTGGCTGTCCTCAACTGAAACGGTCCCGTCCGGGAGCACTTCCCTGACATGGCACTGCATCACACAGCCGGTGAGATCCTCAGGACCTTTAAGCACCGCGTCCAGCGCTTCCCGCGTATGACCGGTATTGATAAAGAGGCCGTCCTTTGCTTCCCGCTCCTCAAAGAGGACTTCCACTGTCTTACCCGTGAAGCTCTCAGCGTACCGGTGCCTGGATTCCGCGTCCAGGGCAATGAGCACATCGCTTCTCGTTTTCTTCAGATGATCGGGGACCTGGTCCGGCATCTTGTCCGCCCTGGTGCCCTTTCTCCGCGAGTATTTAAAGACATGTGTTTTTGCAAAATGCAAAGAGCGCACAAATTCAACGGTCGCAAGGAACTCCTCCTCCGTCTCGCCCGGGAAACCCGCGATGAGATCCGTCGTAATCGCTGGATTTGCAAATGCCGCCCGCAAACGTCCGCAGATCTCGGAATAAGCCGCCGTTGTGTAGTGCCGCTTCATGCGGGAGAGCGTGGCGTCGCAGCCGCTCTGGAGAGACAGGTGAAACTGGGGACAGATCTCCGGTATTTCCGCAAGCCCTCTCACGAAATCTTCGGTCATAATTCCGGGCTCCAGTGAGCCGAAGCGGATTCTCTTCACTCCGGGAACGGCCGCCGTGCGGCGTGCCAGATCCAGAAGGCGGTAATTGGTCTTTGCTTCCCCGGCATCGGCGAGCCGGCTGTCAGATCCGCGCCCGTCAAAATCGATTCCGTAGGAGCTGATATGAATCCCTGTGAGCACAATCTCCGCGTATCCTTTTGCGGCAAGAACTGCAGTCTCCTTTACGATGTCGTCCGCGTCCCGGCTCCGGACCCGCCCGCGCACATAAGGGATCATGCAGTAGCTGCAGAACTCATTGCAGCCGTCCTGGATCTTGAGAAATGCGCGGGTCCGCCCCTCTGTCTCGGAGATAAAAATCTTCTCGTATTCGCGCACAGCCTCTATGGGCTCCGTATAGACAGCCCTCGTCTCGCCGGATTCGCGGAGGCGAAGTATAGCGGAAAGCTGTGACTTGGCATGATTGCCGATGATGAGGTCCACAGTCCCGTCTTTGAGGATCTCTTCCCCCGCATCCTCCACATAACAGCCAGCGGCAACGACAACAGCAGAAGGATTCAGTTCGCGGGCGCGGTGCAGCATCTGTCTGGATTTCCGGTCCGCGATGTGCGTGACGGTACAGGTATTCACGACGCAGACATCTGCCGGCGTCCCGAAGGGCACAATCTCATAACCGTCCGCCTTGAGCTGTTCAAGCATGGCTTCGGTCTCGTAAGCATTGACCCTGCATCCCAGATTATGAAATGCTGCTTTTTTAGGCATACTGCTCCTTCTTATACTGTATCTCCTCTCCCGAAGAGCCGGGCTCAAAACTTGACGGTTGACCCATTTCAAGCTATGATGAAACTGATCAATGAATGAGCATTCTGTCTACAGGAGGATTCTATACATGAAAACAGTTAAAGTCTCACTGAATTCCATCGACAAGGTCAAAACCTTCGTCAATGACATCAACCGCTACGATTTCGATTTTGATCTCGTCTCAGGCCGGTATGTGATCGATGCCAAGTCCATCATGGGAATCTTCAGCCTGGATCTGTCAAGGCCCATCGACCTCAACATCCATGCCGATGAAGCCCAGCTTGGCGAAGTTCTTGCTTCCCTTGAGCCTTACATCATCGAATCTGCCCCCGATCTTTGATCGGGGGAGCCCGTCGCGGCTTCGAGCGACTTCAAGACTTCTCCGTCAGGAGAAGTTTCGTCACATAGTTGTTCTTCAAGGCCTGCCGTCTCCGGCAGGCCTTTTTCTGCTTCACAGTCATTATCTGCAATCAGAACCTGTCTCATTCGCGTAAGCACAAAGAGCCTTAAGCCTGATTACAGATAGGCCGTGAATAGTAACGCTTTATTTGCAGGTGAATGTCTCTGTCGTGCGGATCGCGGTCTCCACAAGCTCTTCAATCTGCCCCTTCAGCTTCGCCTCCGATCTCTCGATGATCTCCAGGACCGGCTTTGTCACAGGATGTCTGGCGACAAAGATCGTGCAGCAGTCCTCATAAGGCAGGATGGAAGTCTCGTAGGTATCGATCTTCTTCGCGATCTCCACAATCTCGCTTTTGTCGAAACCGACGAGCGGTCGATATACGGGCAGGCTCACGACGGCGTTGGTCGTGATGAGGGACTGCATCGTCTGGCTGGCCACCTGTCCGATACTCTCGCCTGTAATGATCGCCAGGTCCTGGTCCTTATTCGCAAAATGCTCCGCAATCCGCATCATGTACCGGCGCATGATGACCGTCAGCTCCTCATGCGGGCAGGTGTCGTAGATCGCGAGCTGGATGTCCGTGAAATTGACGACGTGAAGGCGGATCGGTCCGGCATACGCCGCCACCTTCTTTGCCAGATCCACCACCTTCTGCTTCGCGCGCTCGGACGTATAGGGCGGCGCGTGAAAATAGACCGCATCGATTTTGACGCCGCGCTTCGCGATCATCCAGCCCGCGACAGGGCTGTCGATACCGCCCGAAAGACAGAGCATCGCGCTGCCGTTCGACCCGACCGGCATTCCGCCCGGACCGCGGATGACTTTTGAATACACATAGATGCGGTCCCGGATCTCAAGCTCAAGCAGGATATCCGGGTTGTGAACATCGACGCGCATCGAAGGACAGGCCTCAAGAATCGCCTCGCCGAGCTCCGCGTCAATCTCCATTGACTGGAGATAGTATTCCTTGTTGACGCGGCGGGCCTTGACCTTGAAGGACTGTGATGAAGACGGATGCTCCTTGTTCATATATTCGACGATGTCTTTCCGGAGGGCACTGATGTCCCCGAGCTCATAAGTATGCACCGGGCAGATCCCCACGATGCCGAAAATATGCGTCAGGGCATCGATGGTCTCTTCCTCGTCCCAGTCTCCGCCGCATTCCACATAGACTCTGCCGCGCTCCTTCCGGATCTGGAACTCCCCGCGGATATGCTGCAGCTTCAGCCTGATCTGCTTCGCAAGCGCGTCCTCGAAAACGTGGCGGTTATTTCCCTTGATGCCGATCTCACCGTATTTAATCAGATAAGTATGGTACATAATTCCCCCTTAACATCCTCTCTTCATCTGGCCCTGTAGCGCTTAAGAACCGGCAGAAGCTCATGGAGCGCATCAATAGCGGCATCCACCTCTTCCTCCGTATTCGCATCCGAAAAGCTGAAGCGCACCGCCGAGAGGGCTTCCTCCCTCAGAGCGCCGATCGCGGCCATGGTGGGAGAGGCATTTTTCTTATGCGTGGAGCACGCGGATCCGGCCGAGATAAAGATTCCCTTATCCTCAAGCGAGTGCAGAAGCACCTCACTGCCGACGCCGGGAAATGAGACATTCACGATGTGCGGCGCGCCCTCTTTTCCTTCCGGGCTCATCAGCACCGCCCCTTCTATGGAAACGAGTCCCCTCTCAAGGCGCTCCTTCAGCGCATAAAGGTGCTCTGTCTTCGCCTCAAAATCCCTGTAGGCTTCCTGCGCCGCGACACCCATTCCCGCAATTCCGGGTACATTCTCCGTTCCGGAGCGCATGCCCTGCTGCTGTCCTCCTCCGTAGATCAGAGGTACAATTCTCGCCTCCCTGTTCACATACAGGAATCCCGTCCCCTTCGGGCCGTGGAACTTGTGGCCGCTCGCCGACATCAGGTCTATTCCGAGCTGCCTCGGAAAGATGCGGTACCTGCCGTAAGCCTGAATGGCATCCACGTGGTAGAGCGCCTCCGGAGCCCTGCTGTGCACAAGCCGGGCGATCTCCTGCACCGGGACAACCGCGCCGATCTCATTGTTCACATACATCGTCGAAACCGCAATCACATCATCCGAGAGCATGTTCCCAAACGCTTCAAGGTCTATCCTGCCTTTCGAGTCCACAGGAATCTGCTCCGTCACAAATCCTTCTTTTTTTAAAAATGCCATCACTTCAGCGACCGCGGGATGCTCCATGGATGTGGCGATGAGGCGCTTTCCCCTGCGCCGCTTTGCCATAGCCGCCCCGATCAGGGCCATATTGTTGGATTCCGTTCCTCCCGAAGTAAACAGAATCTCCTTTTCATCCGCGCGCAGCGTTCCGGCTATGATCTTTCTCGCGGTACTGATATATCTCTCCGCATCCACCCCCTTCTGATGCAGCGAAGAAGGATTCCCGTAATCCTCCGTCATCGTCTTCACTACGATGTCGACTACAGAAGGAAGAGGTTTTGTCGTTGAAGAATTGTCAAAATAAATTTCTCTCATCGTTATTGGTACCGCACCTCCATCAGCGTCAGCCCCCTTGCGGGAGCCGTCGGGCCGGCAAGAATGCGCGAACGTGCTTCTATCAGTTCCGTCATGGATTCCGGAGTTCTCTTTCCCTCACCCACTTCAATCAGCGTTCCGGTCAGGATTCTCACCATATACTGCAGGAATCCGTCTCCGACAAACCCGATGTCAATCTCATCGCCCTCTTCATTTATCGAAACCGAATAGAGCGTGCGCACAGTGGATTTCTTCATATGGGGATTTCCGCAAAAGCTCCGGAAGTCATGCTCCCCTTCAAGAAAAGAAGCCGCCCGGCGCATAGCGGGAACATCCAGTTTTCCTCCTCTGAATACATACACATACTTGCGGTCAAACACATGCAGCTCTTTGTCAAAGGCAATGCGGTAAAGATAGTACTTGGAGGAGGCATTATATCTGCTGTGAAACCTGGGGGAGGCTTCCTGCACTTTCAGCACGCCGATGTCGTCCGGGAGATGGGTATTGAAATACTCACAGATCGCTCTCTCCGAAAGCTCCGTGTCCATGCGGAACTGCGCGACCTGCCCGCGGGCATGGACGCCCGCATCGGTCCGTCCCGCGCCGTGGACCTCGACGGGGCTTCCCGTCAGATGCTCCAGGATGGCCTCCAGCTTATACTGGATGGTATTGGACGTGTCTCCCTGCTTCTGCCATCCGTTATAGCGGGTCCCGTCATACTGAATCAGCATGCGGTAGTTCCTGATCATATCTTCACTGCTCCTTTTTTGAAGACCATACCTGACCACTCTCCCATATGTTCCGTCTCAATATGGGTAAGTCCCGCCTTCCGCGCGGCCGCAAGTACAATCTCCTCCCGGTCCTGCAATATACCGGACGTGATATAGATTCCGCCCTTCTTCAGATGCTTCGGAATCTGCGGCGTGATCTCTGCCAGAATCTCCGCGATGATATTCGCCGCGGCGATGTCGTACTGCTCAAATCCGGCGGCTTCCTGTACGTTGCTGTCATCCGTGATGTCTCCGAGGATTCTCGTAAAATTTTCATCGGAAATGGCGTTCTGCCGCAGGTTATCTTCAATGGCCGGCAATGTGTTGGGGTCGAGGTCCGTGCCGAAGACATGGGAGGCTCCGCTCTTTAATGCGATAATGCCGAGGATTCCGCTGCCGGTTCCCACGTCAAGAAATCTGTCCCCGGGCCTGATATATTTCCGAAGGGCCCGGATCGCCAGCTGGGTGGATTCATGGGCTCCGGTCCCGAATGCAGTGCCGGGGTCGATGCGGAGCACCATAGAGACATCCTCATCCCCGCCGGTATTTTCTTCCCAGGTCGGACGGATCTCAATGTCGTCGACCCGGAAGCTGTGGAAGTATTCCTTCCAGTTATTGATCCAGTCCTCCTCGCAGGTTCTGGATTCCTCGATCCGGCATTCCCCCAGGTCCGCAAACTTCTTAAGCTCCTCAAGACCCGCCGCCACTTTCGCTTTTGTTTCCCCGCTGGGAATATCGGCGTCCGTGTAGAAGGAAATCTCCGCCAGATGATCGTCCGGAGGCAGGTCGGGAACGACATCGCCAAAAAGGCCGCCGCTCTCTTCGGGGCTGACCGGCCTTTTATCTTTAATCTCCACGCCTTCTATGCCGAGCCCGGCAAGCATATCCGTCACCAGTTCTTCCGCGTCCCCGGTCGTATGAATCGTGAAGCGCTTCCATTCCATATACTATTCTTCCTCCCCGCAGGCCTTCGCGAATGCGTGCAGCGCTTTCTTCTGCTCCCGGTTCAGCCTGGTCGGAACCTGGACAACCAGCGTGACATAATGATCACCGCGCACATTCCTGTGGTGAACGGAAGGAACGCCCTTTCCTCTCAGGCGGATTCTTGTATCTGTCTGCGTGCCCGCCTTCACGTCATATTCCACTTCTCCGTCAACGGTCTTGATCCGCACCTTGCCTCCAAGAGCCGCCTTCGTAAACGGGATCTGCACCACGGAGTAGATATTCGTGTCATCCCTCTCAAACTGCGGGTGGCGCGCGACGCGCACCTCCACCAGGAGGTCTCCTCTCGGTCCGCCGTTTGTCCCGGGTTCTCCCTTGTCGCGGATCCGCACGGACATACCGTTGTCGATGCCGGCAGGAATATCCACTTTGAGCTTCGTCTTCTTTGAGACATAACCGCTTCCGCGGCAGTCCGAACATTTTTCCTTGATGATCTTTCCGGTGCCGCGGCAGTCCGGGCATGCGCTCTCGGTCTGCATCATTCCGAAGATCGACTGCTGCGTTGTGATGACGCGTCCGGTTCCGTGACACTTGCTGCAGGTCTGTGCTGTGGTTCCGGGCTTCGCGCCGCTTCCGCCGCAGGTCGGACAGCTCTCGCGGAGAGTCAGTTCGATCTGCTTCTCGCAGCCGAAGACTGCCTCCTCGAAGGTGATGTTCACGGAAGTGCGCACATTGGCTCCGCGCATCGGCCCGTTATCGGCACGCCGCGAGGAGCGTCTGCCGCCCCCGAACAGATCACCGAACAGATCCCCGAAGATATCACCCATATCCGACGCATTAAAGTCGAAGCCGCCAAATCCGCCGGCCCCGCCTCCTTCAAACGCCGCATGACCGAACTGGTCATACTGTGAGCGCTTCTGCGGGTCACTTAAGACGGAATACGCCTCCGAAGCTTCCTTAAACTTCTCGGCCGCTTCCGTGTTCCCCGGGTTCATATCGGGATGATACTTCTTGGCGAGCTTTCTGTATGCCTTCTTCAGATCGTCATCGCTTGCATTCTTCGCGACGCCGAGTACTTCGTAATAATCTCTCTTTTGCGCCATGTTGGTTCATCCTTATCTATTTTTTACTTCTATTGCGCTCACGAACAGCTCCTCCTGTCGGAAGGAGGAGCTGTTCGTAAGATCAGCATGTATTCTATCACACTTCTCTGAAATCCGCATCCACAACATCGTCATCGCCGCCGTGTCCGGCATCAGAGCTGCCGCCTGTGAAACCGCCGTTCATGTTCGGTCCCGCCTGGCCTCCGGCGCCCTGTGTCTGCTCGTACATCTTCGCGAACAGCTTCTGTGCGCTCTCAAGCAGCTTGTCCTTTGCGGCTTTGATCTCGCTGACATCGGCGTCGCTGAGCATCGCGCCGGCATCTGTGTGCTTCGCAAGGATATCCTTCAGGGCCTGAAGATCGCCCTCTACAGCAGCCTTATCGGATGCATCGAGCTTGTCGCCCGCATTCTTCAGGGCGTCCTCCACCTGGAAGACCATGCTGTCGGCTTCGTTCTTCGTATCCACGCCTTCCTTGCGCTTCTTGTCCTCTGCTTCATACTGCTGGGCTTCCTTGACGGCGCGGTCGATATCCGCGTCGGACATATTGGAGCTCGCCGTAATCGTGATGTGCTGTTCCTTGCCCGTGCCCAGATCCTTGGCCGATACGTTCACGATGCCGTTCGCATCGATATCGAAGGTCACCTCGATCTGCGGAACGCCGCGGCGTGCAGGCGGGATTCCGTCGAGACGGAACTGGCCGAGCGACTTGTTGTCGCGGGCAAACTGTCTCTCACCCTGCAGCACATTGATGTCGACTGCGGTCTGGTTGTCCGCTGCCGTGGAGAAAATCTGGCTCTTCTTGGTCGGGATCGTCGTATTGCGCTCAATCAGCCTTGTCGCGACGCCGCCCATCGTCTCGATGGACAGGGACAGCGGCGTGACATCGAGAAGAAGGATGTCGCCTGCGCCGGCATCTCCTGCGAGCTTGCCGCCCTGAATCGACGCGCCGAGCGCCACGCACTCATCAGGATTCAGGTTCTTGCTGGGCTCTTTGCCCGTCAGGCTCTTGACGCGCTCCTGAACGGCCGGGATACGTGTGGATCCGCCGACAAGAAGCACCTTGGTCAGGTCTGCCGCCGTAAGTCCGGCATCCGCAAGGGCCTTCTGGACCGGAGCGACGGTCTTCTCAACCAGCTCATGGGTCAGCTCATCAAACTTCGCCCTGGTAAGATCCATGTCGAAATGCTTCGGGCCTTCGCTTGTCGCCGTAATGAACGGCAGGTTGATGTTCGTTGTCGTAGCTGTGGAAAGCTCCTTCTTGGCTTTCTCAGCCGCTTCTTTAATTCTCTGGAGGGCCATGTTGTCCTTGGACAGATCCACGCCTTCCTTCTTTTTGAAATCATCGATCATGTAGTTCGCGATCACGTTGTCGAAGTCGTCGCCGCCGAGCAGGCTGTCGCCGTTTACTGCGAGAACCTCGATGACGCCGTCGCCGATCTCGATGATGGAGACATCGAATGTGCCGCCGCCCAGGTCATAGACCATAATCTTCTGGTCGCTCTCATTATCCAGTCCGTAAGCCAGCGCTGCCGCTGTCGGCTCATTGATGATACGCTTGACATCAAGGCCTGCAATCTTGCCGGCGTCCTTCGTCGCCTGGCGCTGTGCGTCATTGAAGTAAGCAGGAACCGTGATAACGGCTTCCGAGATCTTCTCACCCAGATAGCTCTCTGCATCCGCCTTCAGCTTCTGAAGGATCATCGCGGAAATCTCCTGCGGTGTGTAGCTCTTGCCGCCTGCTGTCACCTTCTCGCTTGTTCCCATCTTTCTCTTGATGGAAGAGATGGTGTTCTCGGAGTTCGTGACGGCCTGTCTCTTAGCCGGTTCACCGACAAGTCTCTCGCCGGTTTTTGTAAATGCCACCACTGACGGTGTTGTTCTGACGCCTTCCGCATTTGCGATGACGGACGGCTGACCGCCTTCCATAACTGCCACGCAGCTGTTGGTTGTTCCCAAATCGATACCGATAATCTTGCTCATAATCTATTATCCTCCTCTATACAGCACTGTTTTATTTCTTAAATAATTATATATGTAAAAATGCCTGTTCCCGCGCCCGCCCTTCGCATATGCTCTGCATGACAGGGGGTAAGGGCACTAATTGGCCACCTTCACCATGGAATAACGGACCACAGTATCCCGGTACGTGTACCCTTTCTGCAGTTCTTCGGCCACTACGTTCTCGCCGAGCTCCTCATCCTCCACGTGCATGACTGCGTTGTGGTACTTGGGATCAAAAGGCTGGCCGGCCGCCTCGATGGGTTTCACGCCGATGTCGTCGAGCGCCTTCACGAACTGCTTATTGATCTTGTCCATCCCCTCTGCAACAGGATCGTCCTTTGCTTCCTCGGGAAGGGCTGCAAGGCCTCTCTCGAGATTGTCGAGCACCGGCAGAATCTTTGTCATCACGTCCTTTACGGCGTAGCTGTAAAGATCCGACTTTTCTTTCTCCGTGCGCTTGCGATAGTTTTCATATTCCGCCAGCGTCCGCATATACCGGTCCTTCAGCGCGGCGATCTCTTCGTCCTTCTTTGCAAGCGCTTTTTTCTCCCGTCTGCTGAAGATGCCGCCCTTCTTTTCATCCGCTTCGTCCGCTTGCTCTCCGTCTTCCGGCTGTTCCGTCTCCCCGGCTTCGTCCTGATCCTCAGGCTCTTCCCCGGTTTCGGAATCTACAGCCCCTTCAGCCTCTTCGGCCTCATCCGGATTCTCAGTCTCAACCGCTTCTTCCGGAGCCTCCGCTTCTTCCGCCCCGTTCAGGTCTTCCGGGGTTTCCGCAAAGTCCGCATCCTCTTTATGATCCATATCCTTACCGGAAAACATCTCTTCTTTACTCACTGTTATCGATTTCCTCTCTTTCCGTAAGCGTGTCCGGGCGATTCCCTCCGCTGCCGAATACATCAGAGAGGGTTGCCTTTACGGTCTTCAGCGAATCCATGACATGCTCATAATCCATGCGCTTCGGTCCGATAATGCCGATCGTACCCTGCAGCCCGTCTCCCAGCTCATAAGTCGCCGTGACCACACTGCAGTCCTTCATGGATTCTACCGGACTCTCATCGCCGATGTACACCCGGATGCCGCTGCTGTCCTCCATCTCCTCAGACACCTTCACGAAGTCAGCCAATACGTCCTTCTCCTCCAGAGTGGAGATCAGCCGGCTTGCGCTCTCGCTGTCCGCGAGCTCCGGATACCGGAAGATGTTGTTCGCGCCGCTGGTATAGATCTGCATGTTCTCATCGGTCTCCGCGCGGATCACCTCGGCAATCGTATCGAGCACTTCGCTCACGATCTCGCTGTGAATTCCAGCCTCCTCCTTGACATTGGAGATGAGTCCCAGATTGATGTCCGCCAGCGTCAGCCCGTTGAACCGGGTATTGAGAAGAAGGTTCAGCTTGAGCACCTGCTCCTCCGAGATCGCCTCCTTGAGGTCGATCAGGTGGTTTTTGACGATATTGCCGTCCACGACGACGACGGTGAGCAGCTGATTCTCCGTAATGCGCGAAAGCTGGATGAACTTCACCTTGTTCCGCTTAAAGGAGGGCGCTGAAAGCATCGCCGTGTAATTCGTATTGGAGGCCAGAAGCCGCACCACCTGCTTGAGGATTTCCTCCATGCGGTTCGTCTTGGCGATCATAAGAGAATTCAGCGCAGCTACCTGTTCCGTCTTCTCGCTGACCAGACGGTCCACATAAAGCCGGTAAGCTTTATCCGTCGGGATGCGTCCGGCCGAGGTATGAGGCTGTATGATGTAGCCCATCTCCTCCAGATCGGACATCTCGTTTCGGATGGTCGCAGAGCTCAGATTGAGATCCGTGAACTTGGAGATCGTTCTGGATCCGACCGGCTCACCTGTCTTCAGGTAAGTCTGAATGATCGCATTTAATATCGTTTTCTTTCTAGTATCCAGTTCCAAGACACGCGTTCCTTTCTTTGCTATTAGCACTCAATTTGGTGGAGTGCTAATACCTTAGTACAGAATATACACCCGCCTCAGGCGGATGTCAATAACAAAACTTATTCTTTTACATAAAATGGAAACTTATTGCTGCTCGTTGAGGATCTCCATCATCTGGTCGACCATCTCCTCCTCCTTGAGGCGGAACTTGATCTCCACTCGGCGGGAAGCATCCATATTAATCGTCCCGTCGTCGTTATAGATGGGATTGCTGTAGGAACGGCCGTTGGCCGTGACAATATCGCGAAGCGTCTCCACCACGTCCTCATCGATCACGCCGCCTTCGTCCTCAAGGCAGTACGATGCCACGGCCAGCGCTCTCTGCTGTGAGATCTCGAGGTTTGTGAGATAGTCGCCGTCCGTATCGGTGTGTCCTTCGATGATGATTTCCGAGACGTAATCCTTAAATTCGTCCCCGAGAAGCACATTAAAATACTCGGGAAGGAAATCCTGCAGGAAATCTTCTCCCTCCGGCCTGAGCTCCGACGCATTAAAGTCAAAGAGCACGTTGGAGTCAAACATAATCGCGCCGGTTTTGGAATCCACCGACACTTTGGCAGTTCCTTCAAAGGCCTGTTTCAAAGCCTCCACCAGCTCTGTCCGGATACCGATCAGCTCCTGCATCTGAGTCTGCTGGCTCTCGATCTTGAGCTGCTGTTCCTCAAGTTTTACCGTCTGTGACTGAAGTGCGGACCGCTGTTCGTCCAGCTGTCTCTGCTGCTCCTCGAGGGTCTCGGTCTGCTGCGCAAGAAGGAGTTGCTGGGAGATCAGCTGCTCGCTCTGGCTGTCGACTGTGGCCTGCTTATCCTGCAGCTCTTTCTGCTGAACAGCGGCAGCCGCTTTCTGCGCTTCCAGTTCTTTCGTCTGTTCGTCAAGCGTCTTCTGCTGCTGATCCATCGTCTGCTGCTGGGTGTCCAGGGTCGTCTTCGCCTCTTCCAGCTGCGTGCTCTGTGTGAGCAGAGCCGCCTCCTTCTCGGCCAGCTCTTTCTGCTGGCTCTGAAGAGTCGTCTCCTGTTCCTCCAGCGTTGTCTGCTGGGTCTCCATCGTCTCGCGCTGCTCCTCCAAAGTGCGGCGCTGTTCCTCAAGAGTGGTCTGCTGTGAGAGCAGCTTCCTGGTGTCCTCCTCATACTGGGACTTCGCCTGCATCATCGTAAAGGATATGACAATCACAAACATCAGAAGGAGACCGGCCATCATATCGGAGTAGGACAGCCAGTAGGAGATCTCCTCATCTTCTCTGCGTTTTTTTCTTCTGCGTGCCATACGAATACCTCGTTATACGCCGGCGTCGGATTTAAGCGCCCTTCTGAGCTGGTCCATGGAACGGACCATGGCGGCCGTCTCGCGGGCCATGATGTCAAAGGATTTCTGCATTCCGTTGTAAGCGTCCGAAACAACCTGCGGTACTTTGTTCGTGCTGTTTTCAATCCTGGATGCCGTCGCGTTCAGCTGTCCGACGATGCGCACCAGGCTCTTGTCATACGCCTTCAGAGTTGCGTTCAGCGAATCCACTGTCTGGTTCTGGAGCTGCTGTGCCGCTTTCATGATCTCCTGTGACGACTGATCGAGTGAGCTGTTAATATTCCCGGCAGACTTTGCCAGGCTGCTGGCCTGGGACTGGGCGGAACGCGAAACCGTCTCAGTTGCCTGCTGCATCTGTGTGATCAGAAGAGCGTTCGTGGCAGCCGTCTGTTCGGTCAGAGTCCTTCCGGTCTCGGAAGCCGCCGCAAGAATCTGTTCGCTGTTCTGACGCGCGGATTCCTGAAGCCGGCCGTCCATGCGCTTCAGATACGCGAGCTGCTCGGCCATCTCCCTGCTGTAAGTCTCGGAAGCGGCGCTGATCTGCCGCGTGTATTCGACGAATTCCTTCATATATCTCTGCTGTTCGTCGGTCTGTGTGCTCATGTTCGAAAGCTGGGTCTGAATCTGGATCAGCGTGTCGGAAAGGCCGTTGTTGATCTGGTTCATCCAGTTCACGTACTCAGCCATATTCTGCATCGTTTTTTCAACAAGCTCCGTAGACTCTTTGAGGTCCGAGCTCAGGTTCCCCATATCTCTCATGACGTCGCGCATATAATTGCGGTTCTGCTTTTCCCACTCCACGGTCTCCTTCATGGAGCGCCCGAGATCCGTAAATGCGCCGTTCAGCTGACGGTCCATCTCGCTCAGGAACTTGTCCACGATCGCGTTCATGCCTTCCACCTGCGTGCGGCTTGCGATATAGGCGAACTTTTCGATCGTGTCGTTCATGCGGTCCATCTGCGGCGTCATGATCTCATTCACGCGGTCGCCGACGACCTGGGAGAAGTTGCTGCCGATCTCTTCCATTCCGTCCGCCAGGGACTTCTGGAACATGAGCATCTGTCTCTGGCTCTCGTTCTTGGTGTCCGGGATCACATAATGCTCATAGGAATCAAGGAAGCGGTCCATCGCTTCAGTCGCCTGATCCAGTTTATTCTTATATATAAAACTGAAGATCAGGGAAAAGACCATGCCGTAAATGGAGGTATGGAATGCGACCTTGATGCCCTGGATCAGAGGCGCGATGCTCCTGGTGATCTCATCGGCGGTGCCGGTATTGAACTGCTGAAGCCCGATCGTAAGGCCGATGAAGGTTCCCAGAATACCAAGTCCGGTCATGGTCCCGCTCATCAGGTTCAGGACATTCCGGCTGATGGTGTCATCAATCAGCTCCTGGTTGATGTAATCCTCGATATCACAGCGGAAGACATCTCCGGACAGCATCTCCAGCCGGTCGATCTCGGACCGGTACTCCGCGTAGCGTCTTCTCAGGATATCGCCCGTGAATAAATTGTCCTTGGTGCGGTAATACTTCCAGAGATACTGCTTCTTCAAGCCGAAGTCGTCGCGGATTGTATCGGCCGCCTCATCCAGCTCTTCAATCATTTTGTCGACGACCGAGAAACGGCTGAACGCATAGCCGAAAAGACCCAGCACCACGACAAAGAGCACGACACTTACGATCACATTGGACAGATCCAGTGACTCTGCCGTCAGATTGAGATAGATACAGACGGCTGCCATGATCACATAGACAACGATCAATGTGTATTTTGACCGGAAGATCCCCTTCATAGTCTCCTTATCCCCCTTTTCGTGCATATGAAATGCCAAAACCCGTCCCGCAGGAAATGCTTATATGCCGTCGTAATACTATACCTGCGAATGAGCCGGCTGAATCGTTATATGTATTACCACGGATTATAAAGGCTGAGCGTGAACGTTCTGTGAACCTGCTTTCCTGTTTTTCTTAAGCAGGCTGCGGTCTGCGTCCTTCGCTTCCTCGAGGTGGATTTTCAGCTCCTTCATCTGGTCGCGAAGCTCCGCGGCCATCTCGAAATTGAGCTCCGCAGCCGCTGCTCTCATCTGCTTCTCCACTTTGGCAATCAGATCCTGAAGCTCTTCCCTGTCCATGTCCTCGGGATCTTTTCCCAGCCGCTTCGTGGTCTCGGCCACCTCTTTGGCGGTAGAGATCAGTTCCCGCACCGCCTTCCTGATCGTCGTCGGAGTGATACCGTTCTCCTCGTTGTACGCCGTCTGGATGGAGCGCCGCCGCTTCGTCTCGCCTATCGCGCGTTTCATGGAATCCGTCATCTCATCCGCATACATGATTACGCGTCCCTCGGAATTTCTGGCGGCGCGCCCGATGGTCTGGATGAGTGAGGTCTCGGATCTGAGAAAGCCCTCCTTATCGGCGTCAAGAATTGCAACCAAAGTGATCTCCGGAATATCAAGACCCTCCCGAAGCAGATTGATCCCGACAAGAACGTCGAATACATCCAGTCTCATGTCCCGGATGATCTGGGTTCTTTCCAGGGTATCGATATCCGAATGCAGATAGCGCACGCGTATCCCCAGATCCTTCATGTAATCGGTAAGATCCTCGGCCATGCGCTTGGTCAAAGTCGTGATCAGGACTTTATTGTGCTTCGCCGTCTCTTTTCCCACTTCCGCGACCAGATCATCGATCTGTCCCCTGGAGGGACGGACGGATACATCCGGATCCAGGAGTCCCGTGGGACGGATGACCTGTTCCGCGCGCAGAAGCTCATGCTTTGCTTCATATTCGCCCGGCGTCGCGGAGACGAACAGGATCTGGTCAATTCTCTCTTCAAATTCGCCGAAGTTGAGCGGGCGGTTGTCAAGGGCGCTGGGCAGACGGAACCCGTAATCCACAAGCGTATTCTTCCTGCTTCTGTCCCCGTTGTACATCGCGCCGATCTGCGGCAGGGTCTTATGAGACTCATCGATGATAATCAGGAACTCCCCGTTGAAATAATCGATCAGCGTATAGGGAGGCTGTCCCTCGGATCTTCCTGTCAGGTGACGGGAATAGTTCTCAATGCCGGAGCAGATCCCTGTCTCCTTCATCATCTCCACGTCAAAGTTCGTCCGCTCCTCTATCCTCTGGGCCTCGAGGAGCTTGTCCTCCGACTTGAAAAATCTCACCCGTTCTTCCATCTCTTCCAGGATCGCATCGCAGGCCGCGTTCATCCGTTCCTCGGGCACGACATAGAAGGAGGCCGGATAGATCGGAACGTAGGTCATCTCCGCCAGAGTCTCTCCCGTGAGCAGGTCCACCTTTGAGACACGGTCAATTTCATCTCCGAAGAATTCGATCCTGACCGCGTACTCATTCACGTCGGCCGGGATAATCTCGACGGTATCCCCCTTTACACGGAAGCATCCGCGGTGGAAATCGATCTCATTCCTCTCATACTGCATATCGATCAGTTCCCGGAGCAGAGTGTCTCTTCCCTTCTCCATGCCCGGTCTTACGCTCGTCATCATGTTCATGTAATCATCCGGGGCACCAATACCATAAATACACGAAACAGATGCGACTATCACAACATCCCTGCGTTCGCTTAAGGATGACAATGCCGACAACCGAAGCTTATCGATCTCGTCGTTAATGGCAGAGTCTTTTTCTATATACGTATCAGATGACGGAACGTATGCTTCCGGCTGATAATAATCGTAATACGAAACAAAATACTCGACCGCATTTTCCGGAAAGAATTCCTTAAATTCCGAATACAGCTGCGCGGCCAGAGTCTTATTGTGCGCGATCACGAGAGTGGGCTTGTTCAGCTGTTGAATTACATTGGCCATCGTAAAGGTCTTGCCGGATCCGGTGACTCCCAGAAGTGTCTCCGCCTGATTTCCTTCCCGGAAGCCCTGTACGAGAGTCTCGATCGCCTGCGGCTGGTCTCCTGTCGGCTGGTATTCAGAGTGCAGCACAAAATGATCCATGTCTTAAACTCCTGTCTGCGGGTCTTCCCGCTCTTCACATTTGCAAAAACGGGCAGCTCTGCTGCCCGTTCTATTCCGATAGCAATGTACTTAAGGGTTAATAGCTTCCCCCGTTCTGTCACACGTCCAGATGACGTTTCAATGTGATGCGGGCCCCGATCAGCCCGATTCCAAGGCCGAGTATCAATCCGATCGGCGCGAGCACTGCAAAGACATGCCCGGCGCCCGTCAGGACATCCCCGATCCGGCCCATGAAGCCGAGCCGCTGCAGAAGCCCCCGGATCAATCCGTTGTAAACAATATACAGCAGGGTGAGCGGAAGCACCGTGCCGATCAGGCCCAAAATCAGTCCCTCCACGACAAACGGAGCCCTGACAAACGTATCGGTCGCCCCGATCAGCTTCATAATACTGATCTCCTTGCTTCTTGCCTCTACGCCCATACTGACGGCATTTGCAATCAGGATCGCGGAAACCACGAGGAGTACCACGATAATCGCGATGGAGACCCCCGTAAAGATCCGGTTGAAGCCCGCCAGGTTCTGCACTGCCGCAGAGCTCTGATTGATCTGACGCACCCCGTCGATCTTTCCGATCGCATCGACAACCGCTTTCTGTCTTTCGATTTTGTCCACCAGCACCGTGTAGCTCGAAGAATTGGCCAGCGGATTCTCCTTAAAGCCCTCCGCCAGTGACGGATTCGAAGCAAAATGCTCCGCCTTGTAATTCTCCCAGGCTTCATCCGCCGAAGTATAGGTCACCTCCGTGACGTGATCGATCTTCCGGATCTCTTCACCGATCTCAGCAATCCGCTCTTCAGATGTCCCCTCGACGAAAAAGACGGTGACGCCGACCTTCTCCTCGATGTCCCGGCGCACGGAATCCACATTCATGATTACGGAAAACAGGACGCCGAACAGAAAGATACAGGCTGTCATCGTCGCGACGGACGCGATCGAGAACATCTTGTTCCGCCCTATATTCTTAAATCCCTGCCTGACCGCATAAAGAAACGAACTAGGCTTCAATATAACCACCTTCCTCGACGTCGCGCGCAATCGCTCCTTTCCTCATCATGATCACGCGCTTCTGGAACTGGTTGACGATCTCCTTATTATGCGTCACCACCAGAACCGTCGTTCCCCGCAGATTGATCTCTTCGATAAGCTTCATGATTTCATAGGCATTCCTGGGATCCAGGTTGCCGGTCGGCTCATCCGCAAGAAGGATCTGCGGATTATTGACGATCGCCCTGGCGATCGCCACTCTCTGCTGCTCTCCCCCGGACAGCTGCCTCGGGAGGGAGCGGTACTTTTCACTTAATCCCACTTCATGAAGCACCTGAGGCACGCGCTCCCTGATCAGGCGGCCGGGGGCTTCCACGGCATGCATCGCAAACGCAACATTATCGTAGACATTCATTTCCTCGAGCAGACGGAAGTCCTGGAAGACGATGCCGATTTTCCGCCTGTATTTCGGAACCTGGCGGTGCCGCATCGTGTTCAGGAGCCGCCCGTTCACAGTGATCATGCCGGCGGTGGGCTCGATCTCCTTCAGAAGCAGCCGGATCATCGTCGACTTTCCGGAGCCGCTGTCACCGACGACAAATACAAATTCGCCTTTGTCAACATGAAGCGATATCTCGTCAACCGCATTCTGCCCGTGCTCATATTGTTTGCTGACGCGGTCCAAATCTATCATAAATGAACTCTTACACCTCTTGCATAAACGTATATCGCAATTCCCTGAGAGGAATCCTCAATAGTCGAGAGTCTCCATGTATTTCATATACTTGACGACCATGAGCGCAATCTTGAATGTGATGGCATCATCAAAGACCCTCAGGTCAAGCCCCGTGCTCTTCTGCAGCTTGTCAAGACGGTACACCAGAGTGTTCCTGTGAATGTACAGCTGTCTGGATGTCTCGGAGACATTCAGGGAATTCTCAAAGAATTTATTGATCGTCGCAAGTGTCTCCTCATCGAAGTCATCCGGAGACTTATCCGTAAAGATCTCCTTAATGAACATCTTGCAGAGCGGAATCGGCAGCTGATAGATGAGTCTTCCGATTCCGAGCTGGCTGAATGCAATGATCTCCATATCCTCGAAAAAGATCTTGCCCACGTCAAGAGCCATCCTCGCTTCCTTGTAGGAGCGCGACACCTCCTTGATCTCATCGACGGCATTGCCGTATGCGACGTGCACGCCGCCCCTGTCGCCCTGCTCCAAAGAGCGCACGATGGAATCCGCGATGGCATTCATCTCGGCCGGTCCGTCCTCATCCGACAGTTCCTTGATAATGATAATACTCTTCTCGTCAACCGCGGTAATAAAGTCATTCTTGGACTTGCTGAACAGACCCTTTACCGTCTCGAGCGTGCTGTAATCCTTGCTCTGTTCGGACTCCAGAATGTAGACGACACGGCGCGTATCCGTCTCGATATGAAGCCGCTTCGCCCGGTTGTAGACATCGACGAGAAGCAGGTTGTCAAGGAGCAGGTTCTTGATGAAATTGTCCTTGTCAAAATGCTCCTTGTAGGCCACAAGAAGATTCTGAATCTGGAACGCGGCCATCTTCCCGACCATGACCGTGTCGCCGAGACCGGAAGCCACCAGGATGTATTCGAGCTGATAGTCGTCAAATACCTTAAAGAACCGCATATCGCGGATCTCCTGTGAATCCGCCTGCGATTCCGCAAAACTGATCACATCGCTCCTGTTCACAATCACATCGTCTCTCGTGGAAGCAATCACCTTCCCGTCCAGACCGACCACCGTAAGGTCGCACTTCGTGATCGTCTTGATCCCCTTGATCGTATCCTGCAATACCAAATTAGACAGCATAGCGCTTCCTCCAACCACTTTGGTAAGATTTCCAGTACATATTTGTTAAAAATACATAAAATATGGCTATATCATACTACAATATAGCCAAAAAGAAAACCCCTGCAGTCAATTTACACTTCGAACATCAGGTCCGCATAGGACGGGACGGGCCACAGATCCTTATCCACGATCATCTCGGCGGCATCAATCGGAGCGCGAAGGGCCTGCATCGCGGGAACGACCTGATCCCGGAACATGATCGCCTGCTGTCTCCCCGCAGGATGCTTCTCCGCGGAATAGGTGACCTCTTCCAGGCGGTTCTTCGACTCGTATGCCTCCTTCATAAGCGCTGTCAGCCGCGCGAGCAGCTCTTTCTGCACCGATACGTCCGCGCCAGCCGCCTCTGCGGCATTTGCAGAATCCGCCATGCGCCGGATTCCCTGCATGATGGCCGGAAGGAATTGCTTGGTCGTCAGCTCCAGCATCGTGCGGGCTTCGATATTCATGTCCTTGGAGTAGGTCTCGTATTTGACCTCCATCCTGCTGATCAGTTCCTTCTTCGAGAAGACTCCGGCATCGGAAAAGAGCTTCACGGCCTTGTCGGTGGTCAGCGTCTCGATGGCATCCACCATCGAAGGATAATTGGGAAGTCCGCGGCGCTTTGCCTCCGTCACCCAGCTCTCGGAATACCCGTTGCCGTTGAATACAATCCGGATATGCTCCTTCGCATAGCGCTTGATGAGATCATGAACCGCCTCGTCAAAGTTCCCGCTTCCCGCCGCCTCCAGCTCCTCAGAAGCCTCGCGGAACGCCTCTGCCACAATCGTGTTGAGGACGACATTCGGGGTCGCGATGGAATCCCTCGAACCCACCATGCGGAACTCGAATTTATTTCCCGTAAAGGCAAAGGGCGACGTGCGGTTCCTGTCCGTCCCGTCCTTGCTGATGTCCGTAAGCGTGGAGACTCCGGTCAGCAGCTTTCCGCCGTCGGAGGTCTTAAGCGCCCGGCCGGTGGAAATCAGCTGTTCGAGAACATCCTCCAGCTGCTCGCCCAGAAAGACGGATATGATGGCGGGCGGGGCTTCATTTCCTCCTAATCTCAGGTCGTTGCCGACGTCCGCCGCGGATTCCCGAAGCAGATCGGCGTGGATATCCACCGCTTTCAGAATACAGGTCAGAACCAGCAGGAACTGGATATTCTCATGGGGCGTCGTACCCGGATCAAGGAGATTGATCCCGTCGTCCGTAATAAGCGACCAGTTGTTGTGCTTACCCGAGCCGTTGACGCCGTCAAAAGGCTTCTCGTGGAGGAGACATCTGAGGCCGTGCCGGGTAGCCACGCGTTTGAGCGTCTGCATGATGATCTGGTTGTGATCGACTGCCACATTGACCTTCTCGTAGATCGGGGCCAGCTCATGCTGTGCCGGGGCGGCCTCGTTGTGCTGTGTCTTCACGGGCACCCCGAGCCTCCACAGCTCCTCATTCACTTCCTTCATATAAGACGCAATCCGCGGACGGAGCGTTCCGAAGTAATGATCGTCCAGCTCCTGTCCTTTCGGCGGGGCGGAGCCGAACAGAGTTCTGCCCGCGAATACCAGGTCCATGCGCTTCAGGTATTTTTCCCTGTCAATAATAAAGTATTCCTGCTCCGCGCCCACATAAGGCACCACATGGCGGGAAGCCGTATTCCCGAAGAGACGCAGGAGCCGCACCGCTTCCCGGTCAATCGCTTCCATGGATCTGAGGAGCGGGGTCTTCTGGTCAAGCGCCTCGCCGGTATAGGAACAGAACGCAGTAGGAATGCAAAGGGTCGCGCCGCCCTCGTCATGCCGGATAAATGCCGGAGACGTGCAGTCCCAGATCGTATATCCCCTGGCCTCAAAGGTGGCCCTTAAGCCCCCGGAAGGAAAGGACGAGGCATCCGGTTCGCCTCTGATCAGTTCTTTTCCCGACAGGGTCATGAGGACGCTGCCGTCGGGAAGAGGCGCAGAAAGAAATGCGTCGTGCTTCTCCGCCGTGACACCCGTGAGAGGCTGGAACCAGTGCGTAAAATGCGTCGCACCGCGTTCCATCGCCCACTCCTTCATCTCGTGGGCCACGATCTCCGCCGTCTTAGGCGCCAGCTCCGCGCCCTCCTCGATGGATTTCTTCAGTTCCCTGTAGGCGTCTTTGGGGAGACGGCGCTGCATCGCCCTGTCATCGAATACATCCTCTCCGAAAATCTCCTGTATGCTGCAGGCGGTATGCTCTGTCTGCTTCTCCATCTCTTCAGTTTCCCTTCTCTTCCAACAATGGCTTCAGGTTGCTTCCCGGCTTTATGTCCAGCATCAGCTGCAGCGCCCGGCAGCGGTTCTCAATTACCACATGTTTCCAGCTGCCTCCGTACTCCCCGTCCAGTGTCCAGGGGATTTCGGTCTCGGCCGTCAGCTCGATTCTGTCGGTCTTAAAGTAATCGATCAATTCCGTGCCGTAGTTCTGCATGAGCAGTGAGCCGGCGATCTCCGGCATTTCCAGCAGATTCCTGGGATTCCGGATCAGCGTGATTTCAAAAAGCCCGTCATTGAGAAGAATATCCTTTCCGGTGATATTGCGGATTCCCCCGACAGAGACCGAATTGGCAACCATTCCGAAAATATACTCCTGCTCCGTCTCATAATTCTCTGTCTTCACATGAAGCTTATATGGCTTCAGATCGCCGAGCCTTTTTGTCGCCTCGATCAGATACGCGGCATGGCCGAAGACATTCTTCAGATCCTGGTTCGTCTCGTAAGCCACATCGGTAAATGCCCCGAAGGCAGCTACATAGATAAAGAAGTGAGCGCTGTTCATCACCCCTACATCAACGCCGCATGGCTGTCCCGTCAAAATAGTATCCACGGCCTGCTGGATGTGATTAGCCGGAAGATTCAGACTTGCGGCATAATCATTGGTTGACCCGACCGGTATATAGCCGACCGGCATCTTACGGCCGCTCCGCATAAGGCCTGTCACCACCTCGTCTAATGTGCCGTCTCCGCCTGCGGGAACAATCATGCTGTACTCTTCTTCCAGATTCATGATCCGGCTCACGGCGTCTCCCGGAGCCTGCGTCGGATAAACCTCGACCGCATATCCGGCTTTTGTGAACATGTCAATGGCATCGGACAAAGATCCCAGGAACTGTCCCCTGCCTGCTTTGGGATTATAAATAATCAGTATTCTGCTTCTCATCGCTTCCTTTGCTGAATCATTTCCTTCTGTCTTTTTTCTTTATTCTATAAGGATTGTTTACACTGACCTTATGACAAGTTATATCACACTTTTCATGTTTTCTTCAATTCTGATTCACAAAAGCGCCATAAATATCCGCAAAAATGTAAACTGTTCAAAGGAACACACCGATGAACAAACCAGTCTGACAAGATTCCCTTAATGGAATCATCCAAATCATAAATCGTATACAGGAGGTATATTATGAGCAGAATCAGCAAATGGAAACTTTTTGGTCTTTGCGCATCCATGACAGGCGCTATCTCCCTTATCGGAGCAGGAGTGGTGGCAAATGCGGAAATGAATGATCCGAGGGTGGCTGTCAAGACAGTGCTCGGAGCAACGCAGCCCTCTTCCGACGAAGACCTGTCCATCAAGGACGTCGTCGCCAACTCCATGCCGGCGATGGTCTCCATCACCAACACGTCGGTGCAGGACGTCCGGGACTACTTCGGCGGAAATTCCGATCTCTTCAATCAGTTCTTCGGTGATTTCTTCGGATACGGATATGGATACGGCTACGGAAACGGGAACGGCTACGGCACCCCTCGCCAGCAGAAAAGCGTCAGCGCCGGCTCCGGCATCATCGTAGGCGAGACGGATGACGACATCCTGATCGCGTCCAATAACCACGTTGTCGAAGGCGCGACAGAACTGACGGTAAGCTTCATCGACGAGACTGCTGTCAACGCGGAAGTGATCGGAACAGATCCGGGAGTGGACGTCGCCCTGATCAAAGTCGCAAAGAAGGATATTGGCAGCGACACTCTGGACAAGATCGCCGTGATCCCGATCGGCAAATCCTCGGATGTGGCCCTCGGCGAAGGAGTCATTGTCATCGGTAATGCCCTCGGCTACGGCCAGTCTGCAAGCCACGGCATCATCAGTGCGCTTGACCGCACCATCCAGACATTAAACGAGAGCACCTACGAGATCGAAGAACTGGGCGGCCTCATCCAGACCGACGCGGCCATCAATGCCGGCAACTCCGGCGGCGCCATGCTGAACATGAAGGGCGAGCTCATCGGCATCAATGTGGCAAAGGGCGGTTCCTCTGTAGAAAACATGGGTTACGCGATCCCGATCGACACGGCAGAACCGATTCTCTCCGATATCGCAAACGGCACACATACCGAGACGTCGGAGACCGCCCCCACTGAAGAGAGCACCATCGAAGCCGGCGACGGCGATGCATACCTCGGCGTCAGCATCACAACTGTCACACAGGATTATGCAGACTACTACGGCATCCCGACCGGCGCTTATGTGCAGTCTGTCGAGAAGGGCTCCGCAGCTGAGAAGGCCGGCATCCGCGCAGGCGACATCATCACGGCAGTTGACGGCACCACTGTAACGAGTGCTTCAGACCTCAAGAATCTTATCTCTCATTATACCAAGGGCGACAGCGCCGAGATCACAATCGTCTGCTTCGGAATGGGACAGATGGGCCCGATGGGAAATGGCGGCAGCGAAGGCAATTCCTACAGCACAACAACCGTAACGGTTGACTTCGGATCTCTTACAGAAGACGAAGCGGCATAACTCTCACCTCTTTCAAAGAGGGCATCCCCAAAAGGGATGCCCTCTTTTGCATCAGTTTTCTTCTTCGTCCGTGAAGGAGTGGATCGCGTCCAGAAAGCGCTGTCCGTACTTTTCGGAATTCACATTTCCTACTCCATACAGCGTCTTCATCTCCTCCTTTGACAGCGGCAGCTCCCGGCACATCTGCTCCAGGGTCCGGTTCGTGAAGACCTGATAGGCAGGAATCTGCATCTCCTGCGCGATTTCCATGCGAACTTTTCTCAGCTTGTCATACAGCTTCTGCTCACCGGCACTCAGCTCTTCCACGTAATCGCGGTTCTTATATCCCCTGCGTCTCCTCTCCCGGAACGCGCTTTTAAGATTCAGTCTCTCGCGAAGAACCTCTTCGACGACAGGCAGTTCCTCAGATTCGGAGTCCTTATACATATGGGCCATCTCATCGAGAACAATGACCTGCACAAATTCACAGAAGTCTTCAAACTTCATAGGCGGTCTCCTTTCTTTTGCATTGTATTTAGTTGTCCAACGTGTGGGAAATGCCGCGCGGCCGCTTCGGCAAAAAAGATCAGACTCAATAAAGGAGTCTGATTAAAGTCTACGAATCTTCATTTTAAAAGTCAACGATACGATCTTCCGATCTTTGTACTCTCTTACGATATATGTTACTATTCGACCGTCATGCGGATCTTTATGGCATTGCCCTTCACTTCCACTTCCGCCCTGCTGCCCATGATAAGCGGCATCATCGGTGCGACATGCCCGATATCACAGTCCATGATCACCGGCACATGCAGGTCCTTCACGACATCTGTGACCGCATTATAAGCGTCCACTCCCATCATTTCCTGCCGGAAGGAAGCCAGTGGTCTTCCGACTAAAAATGCCGCCGCGGTTTGGAACCAGCCTCTGTGAAGAAGCGTCCACACGGCTCTGCGGATCGACATCGGATTCAGGTCACAAGCCTCGAGAACCCAGATCACGGGACCGTACTTTCTGCAGTATTCGGGCACGCGGTCGAATTCCGTCCCCGACAGATTCGTGAGGATATCCAGGCAGCCTCCGAGCAGCATGCCGGAAGCCGTGATGGTCTCGTCCGCACCCGCCTTCACGAGTTTTCCTCCGTTCGGAAGGAAGCTCGTGAGGATTTTCGGCTCTGTCAGTGCATACGGGGCGAGCGGATCCTCTTCTTCCTCCTCGCCCTCCGGAGAGAAGGGCAGTTCATACTTGTCGTATCCGCTCACTGTATCTCCGCGTCCCTCGAGAAGCATGAGCGCATCTTTTTCCGTGGCCTCCCACGGCTTCCCGAAGCCGGTCGCACACGGTCCGTAGATCCCGGGCACCTCTGCGATCACGGCCATGGGGAGAATCATGTTCGTGTTGTCGGAATAGCCCATATACCACTTCGGACGTCCTTTTTTCAGCGCTTCAAAATCGACGTGGGAGATCGTCTCGTTCATGAGCTCCCCTCCGCCCACCGAGAAAAGCGCGTCGATGCGGTCGTCCAGGTAAAAGCGCATGAGATCCTCCGCAGCGCTCGCCGGATCCGTGCTGATTCCGAGGCCGTCACTCTTGTAGACACTGTCGGCGGCTACGATCTTATAGCCGCGCTCTTCAAACTTCCGTATCGCGGACGCAAGTCTGGTGATATACGGCTCAGTCGCTGCCCCGAAGGACGGGGCGACGAGGCCGATGGTATCTCCGGGTTTGAGATAAGCCGGTCTTCTCATCCTTTGTTCCTCCGTATCGGTTTTTTCTACTGCTCCACTTCAAACGGAAGCTTTGACAGAATGTCCTTCTCCACATCTATGCCCGGATACGATTCAATCAGCTTGAGTCCCTTCGGAGTGAGGCGGAACACGCAGCGCTCCGTCACATAGAGCACCTTCTGCCCGTTGGCCATCGCCCTCTTTGCGGAGAAGCTGACCGAGCGCACCTTCTTCACGAATTTCGGAACCGTTCCTTCCTTCTCGATCGCCACGATGCCCTTCTTCTGGGAGACCTCAAGGCCTTTCGTCGTGAAGGTCAGACAGAAGATCACGGTAGGCGTCCGGGCCGTGATATTCGCGAATCCCCCGATGCCGGCGAAAGCCCCGTCACTCCTGTGAGCGTTGACATTTCCCTGTGCGTCTACTTCGTAGGCACCCATGAAGCAGATATCGAGCCCGCCGCTGTTGTACAGGTCAAACTGGTTTGCCATGTCATAGACGGAGGCCGCTCCGATCATGGCGCCGAACGCTTCCCCGGACACAGGGAAGCCGCCGATGCCGCCGGATTCGACAGTCAGCGTGATATTGTCCAGCATACCGCTCTTCCTGGCATGCCTCGACACCATCTCGGGAATGCCGATCCCGATATTGACAATATCGTCGACGCGGAGCTCCATCGCCGCACGCCGGCCGATGATATTGCCCGCAGGATTGTTCTTCGAGTGCATGACGGAGGCCGTATCGATCTTCTCATTCCACTGGCTCCAGTCCTTGTAGGGAATCTCAAAGCTGCCGGTCAGCGCCGTATACGCCTCATTCCTCTTCTCGGGCTCCGCCACGACGATGGCGTCCACCAGGCACCCCGGAATGATCGCATTTCTCGGGCGCGAAGGCGTATCCACCATGCGGTCCACCTGCACGATGACCGTGCCGCGGTTCGCTTTCACCGCCTGGCAGATCGAGAGCGCGTCGCCGGACATGAACTGGTCGTCAAAGGAAATATTGCCCTTGCGGTCCGCGGCAGTTCCCTTGATCAGGGCTACAGTCAGCTTCGGAACGCGGTAGTAAAGAAATTCCTCTCCGTCCACTTCCACATACCTGACAAATGAATCGTCGGTAGAGAGCCTGTTGATGCCGGGCCCCTCGAGACGCGGGTCTACAAAAATATCGAGTCCCACCTTGGACAGCGCGCCGGGAAGTCCGCCGGCCTGCGCCCGGATCGCATGGGAAATGCAGCCGAGAGGCAGGTTGTAGGCTTCAAATCTGTCCTCCATCACGATCTTTTTCGTGCTGGGCATCGCCCCGAAATGCCCGCAGATCAGGCGGTCCACCGCGCCTTCACGGATATATCCTTCCGCATTGCGGTTTTCATCCCAGGTGCCGAAGCCGGCGCTGGATACCATCGTCAGGTGGCGCGGTGACTGCATTTTCTGATAACGCCTGTAGATCGCTTCGTGAAGCTCAACGGGATTTTCGATACCTACAAAGGAATTGACTGCAATGCAGTCGCCGTCACGGATCAGTCGGATCGCTTCATCCGAGCTCATAATTTCGTACATAGTGTTTTGTTCCGCTTTTTACAGTTAAAAATGAGACGGTCAGTACGTCTCCTTCAGCCCGAAGAAGAATTTCTCCTTGAGCGGGGTGTCGATCAGGCGCACCGGCTTGATCTGGTTAGCGGAGGCTCCTTTCATAGTCATCAAATCGCGGTAAAGCTGATAAGTCTGCTGCTGCAGGAAAACAATTTCCGCCGAACCCAAAGCTCCGTTTCGGATCTTGTCCCCGTAAGACGGATTCGCCTGCATCAGCTTGCTGTCCATCACCTCCCGGCAGTAGGGAAGCTTTTCCTTCGGGACCGGTTTTTCCGGTTCCAGGAGAATCACATAGTGGGCCGGAGAGGTACTCGTCTCCGCGTAGAGACTGTAGTCATTGATATGCATGGACGTCTCCAGGGAATACTCTTCCACAGCCCAGCGCAGTGCCTCTTCGTTTGTCTTTTCGCCGGCAATCGACAGAAGCTGGTCCTTCCGGTAAACAAAGCGCAGAAGCGGCAGCTCATTGTAATAGCCGGTAACCCTCACGACATCCTGCAGGCGGTACCGGTAGAAGCCGGACAGATTCGTCACAATGACCTCATAGTCCTCACCGATTTCCAGCTCGTCCATGAGGAGCGGTCTCCCGTCTCCTTCTTCTTCACGTATCGGAATAAACTCATAAAAACCGCTGTCCGGAATCAGAACATAGGACTCATCCCCCATGTGCCGCGCCACCGCCATGAAAGACTCGGAAGCCGCATAGCAAAGATTGTTGAAAGGAATACTCTTGCCGCTGTATTGCCGCATTCTTCGGACATAAGGAGTAAAGCCTCCTGTTCCGATTCCTCCGATCCAGCTCATCCTCGGCCAGATCCGGGGAATAATCGGGGTATCAAATCCTCTCTTGAATTCCCTCATCAGCTCTTTGGCCCGCTCCTTGTCCGGCCGGATGTTTTCCTCGATGAGCGCGCGGACTTCTTCAGACACCCGGATTTCGTCATTGATGCGCCCGCGGTAAATGTCCTTGCAGAGCATCTCATAGTGATCCCTCATATAGTCCATGAGGTCGACAAGACTGGTCAGAAATGCCGATTCCATAAAGGCCAGGTCCCGCCTGCCAAGCGCGAGAAAGATCTTCAGGTACTTCAGGTCCATCTCGCCCTCGGGCCGGACCACTTCCCAGGGGGAAGAAAGAACGAAGGGAACAAAATCTTTCATGGACTTCAGGGCCGACCCGGAGACCGTTCCTTTTTCCACACCGCGCTCCGTCATCATCACCCGCATCTCTATGGCGCAGAGTCCGGGTCCGAAGGGAACTCCTTTGCCCGTGGTGCAGCGATAATACTCATCCGCCACGCCGAATGCCATCTCCGCGCCGTACTTTGTAATCTTTTTCAGTTCCGCTTCCGAGACAGGGATGTATTTCGGAACTCCCACACTGCCCGCGCTCATGGCGTAATGAACCGTTTCCTTCGCGGACAGCAGGTTCTTCTCTCCCTGTATCATTCTCCGGATATAGGGCTCGTAATCGTCATAGCCCGTGAACGGAACTTTTCCCTGATAGTCCCTGGCGGTATGAATCTCACCAAATCCCAGACTGCGCCCGTATTCCGTGTTTTTGTTCTCCTCGAGCAGCTCGTGAAGCAGACGATGCTGAAGGATCACGGCCTGCCTGCTGCTCTGGTCAAGCTCGCGCATAACTCTGCGGCCCATGCTCACGAGCGAACGGGCTTTATCCTCGCTGAGACGCTTGCCCAGTTTATCAGATAATGTTCTGTTCTGCAATACGGCCTGTTCTGCCTTCTGCCGCATATTCTCTGCCAGGTTCTGAAAAAACTCGAACATAATCATTCACGCTCCTTACAGGTTGTGCATTGATGTTTAACCGGTGTGTTCCGTGTTCGTGATCTGGATCCGCACCTTCGGGACGCAGGCCCTGATCGCGCCCGCCCAGCGGTGATGTCCGTTCAGCATCATATAGCCTCCCACGCGCAGCTTGTAAACGATGATCGGCTCCTTATACACCAGATTCGACATCTCCGTATCGCGTCTGGCGATCTGGCTGTAGTTCTCGACGATCGCTTCGTTCGGCCCTACATCAGGATGTGTGAATTCATCGTCAGGATTGACATGAAGCTCCGAAGGAGAGACCTTCTTGACCATGAGCCGCTCCAGAGCGTTCACCTTCACGCCCTCGCGGTGTCCCTCCGTCTTTGCCAGGTCTTCCCTGATCATGACCATAATGGCGCTGTTGCTATTGTAAGCCATAGTTGTTCCCCTGTCCTCTCTGTAAAGGTCAGCAGCTTCGCAAGAAAAAGTATATCATGAAAAAGTCCTGAAAGTAAAAAAAGATCCCCGTATCGGGGATCTTTTTGTTAACGTTTGGAGAACTTTTACTAAATCGCTTCAGCGCTTGCTGAACTGCGGAGCCCTACGGGCAGCCTTGAGACCGTACTAGCCGGACTTTTTGCCCGAAGTCCTTGTATATACTTGGTTCTTGAGTCTCGGCATCCTCAGTTCCCTCAGTCATTAACTAATGAAG
>CACZQS010000093.1 GCA_902783325.1 uncultured Lachnospiraceae bacterium | reverse complement strand
GAAGCCGGCATTACGGCGCTCCTGATGACAACACAGGTCGGCGTGCAGTTCCTTACGAATTATCCTAAGCTTAAGACTCTCAGGATGCTGGTAATGGGTGGCGAAAAGCTTCCTGCGGTGGATCCGTCCAGCCTTTCCTACACCATAGTGAACGGCTACGGGCCGACGGAGAACTGCTGCGGCGTCAGCCTGTTCCCGATCCGGGAGTGGGAGCCGAATATCCCGATCGGCAAACCGATGCATACGATTCACGGATATATCCTTGACAAGACAGGGCACAGACTTCCGGCCGGCGCAGCCGGGGAATACTGCCTGTCCGGTCCGCAGGTCAGCCGCGGCTACCTGAACAGGCCGGAAAAGACGGCCGAGGCGTATGAGCCATGCCCGTTCAATGAATTCCGCATGTATCACACAGGCGATATCGTCCGTTACCGTCAAAACGGGGATGTGGAATTCGTCGGGCGGAAGGACGGCCAGGTCAAGATCAGGGGGTTCCGCATCGAGACCAAGGAAGTGGAATCCGTGATCCGCAGTTTTGCGGGCATTAACGACGTGACCGTACAGGCATATGATTATGAGACCGGCGGAAAATATCTTGCCGCATTCGTGACCGGTGATGCCGGTGTGGATATCGATTCTCTGACGGCGTATATAAAGACGGAAAAGCCGGCATATATGGTGCCTGCCGTGATCATGCAGATCGATAAGATTCCGCTTACGGTCAATCAGAAGGTGGATAGAAAAGCCCTTCCGGAGCCGAAGCTTCAGAAGGCGGCCTACGTTGCGCCGGTTGGCAAAACGGAAGAGGATTTCTGCGGGATTTTCGGAAGTGTCCTCGGAATAGAGCATGTCAGCGCGGAGGACGACTTCTTTGATGTGGGCGGCAGCTCCATCCTTGCCATGAAAGTGGTTATGGCCGCCGAAAAAGCAGGCTACAGTATCGTATATAACGATGTGTTCAGCTATCCCACTCCGAGGGCCATGGCGGGCTTTCTGGGCGGAGGCAAAGAGAATGCCGGTGAAACCGCCGAAGTACCGGCAGAGCGCGATATGCAGACGATACCGGTGGTCGGCAGAGACGGCTATGATTATGTGAAGATTCACGAGCTGCTTGAGCGCAACACTGTGGATGCCTTCCGCAGCGGCGAACTCCTTCCGCTTCATGACGTGTTCCTCCTGGGAGCTACGGGGTATCTCGGCAGCCATGTACTCCATGAACTGATCGTAAATCATGCCGGCCGGATATACTGCCTGGTTCGTCCGGGAAAGGATCAGACCGGGAAGGAACGGCTGCAGACACTCCTGAGCTTCTATTTCCAAAGCGATTTCGAGGAACTCTTCGGATCCAGGATCATTGTGCTTGAGGGGGACGCGACTGAGCCGGATGCCCTCGCGGCATTTAAGGCGCCTTCCGCAGATATGACGGTGATCAACTGCGCGGCCAGCGTCAAGCATTTTGCAAGGGGCGATGAGATCGAGCGCGCCAATGTGGACTCCGTCCGCAACCTCACTTGCTGGTGCAAAGAGAACAACGCCCGTCTGGTGCATATCTCCACGGGCAGCGTAGCCGGAACGCGCGAGAACGGCATGCCGCCGATGAGCTTCCGCTTTGATGAACACAGCCTGTATGCCGGGCAGGTCATCGACAACAATCAGTACGTTCATTCCAAGTTTATGGCCGAGCGCATGATTTACGAAGAGATGCTGGAGAACGGCCTGAGGGCGAAGGTGCTGCGAATGGGCAACCTGGCTCCGAGGGAGGAGGACGGTGAATTCCAGATCAATTACAAGACCAACAGTTACATGAATCATTTCAGGGCATTCCAGACGCTTGGAATGGTAAGCTTCGATATTTTGGCCGAGAATGTGGAGTTTTCTCCTATCGACTGTCTTGCGAAGGCGGTCCTTGCCCTGGCCCGTACGCCGGATGACTGTATCTTATTCATCCCGCTGAATCCTCACAGGCCTCTGATCGGCGACGTTGTCAGGGCCCTCAATGAGGAGGGGTATCCGGTCCGCGGCGCTGAGCCTGAGGAGTTTATGGCCGCGCTTGGTGAAGCGCTCTCAAATGATAAAACCCGTGAAGCGGTCAGCAGCCTGGTCGCTTATAACAGCAACGATAACACACAGGAGATCGGTCCGGAGAGCTGCGACAATTCCCTTACGATGCAGATCCTCGAAAGGCTTGGATTTGAGTGGCCGGAGACGGGTGTCAGCTACATCCGGAGCTTCATCAGGAAACTCGGAGAGAAAGGTTATTTCGGGGGAAATGAAACATGAAGCTTATGCACGAACTGTTATCCGGATATGCTGCCTCATTTCCCGAAAAGGCGGCGGTAACGGATCCCCTCGGAGAAATCACTTACGGTGAGATGGAGGAGCGCAGTTCCTCCATTTCCCGTTCACTTGCCGCACTGGGCGTCGGAGCAGGGGACGCCGTTGCGGTCTATGTACCTTATGTCAAGGAGATTCTGCTGGGGGCGGTCTCGGCCTTTCGGACGGGCGCGGTTTTTGTTCCGTTTGATTCCGGATATCCTGAGGAGCGCCTGGCGTATATGCTGGATGATTCGGGGACAAAGGCAATTCTGACACTTAAGGCATTATGGGAGCAGAAACCTCTTAATTTTCCCGCTGAAAGAGTCATTTTCATGGATGAGCATACCGGGCATGATGAACAGACCGGGCAGGCTAAAAGTACCGTCAGCCCCTGTGCTGCCCTGACAGAGGAGTCCCCGGCGATGCTCCTCTATACCTCAGG
>CACZQS010000092.1 GCA_902783325.1 uncultured Lachnospiraceae bacterium | reverse complement strand
GATCGTCTGCGGCATCTGTAGCAAAAGATGCCGCTTTAAATACCCTAAGGGATATGTGGATCACATGCAGGAAGAACTTCAATCCAGAAGATGTATCAGAATCGCATCCCATAAACAGTAGGGTATGCCTCTTTTCTTTTTCACTTCGTGCCTCAAAAGAAGAACTTACAGCATGTTCGTCCAGTCTGCATCAATTAAGTTTATCTTAGCATATTGCGTCCCCGATGCGAAGAGACACCTCTATCAAGTTACTATGACACTTTAACCGTAACCCTGCGGTATAGTCCGTTCTGGGCATAGGCATACACATAGCAGGTACCTGCACTGACAGTCCGTATTCTTCCCTTTGATGTTACTTGTGCAACCTGGGGATTTGAGCTCTCGAACTTTATCCCCCTGTAAGCACTGATCTTCTTCGTCTTTGATGCTGCCTCTGCTTTTGCTTTCAATTTGTATGTTTTACCGGCCTTCAGCGTAACCCTGCTTACTTTTCTGTTCGATTTTGAAGTAACGGATACAGACTTTGCATTGCCGGCACTGCCTCCCTTTGTCGCTGCATAAATCATCTTTGACACAGTGATGACCTTATCATTTTCATCCAGCGCCGCTGCCATGAATTTATAATACGTTCCCTTTTTTAATTTCTTCCCGTTCAGCTTCTTCAATATAAAGGACAGGGCAGTGGTTGTCTTCACTTTCTTAAGAGCTTTGTTTTTGCCGCACGCATTCGCATAGATCACATATTTCTTTGCGCCTTCCACCTTCTGCCAGACCACCTTGACGGATTTCCGGGTGACTTTCTTCGTCCGAAGCCTCAAAAGACTGAATTCAGTCCCCTCCGGATCTTTATCGAAGGACTCAGCCGTTATTGCCGCATCGAGGGCTGCGGCGTCAGCACCCTTCATAAAGGCCGAACCACTGTCACTTGCAGCAGGAACCTCACCGGCCGGCTGTTCCCCTGTCGGCTGTTCTCCTGCCGGCTGTTCTCCTGCCGGCTGTTCCCCTGCCGGCTTGTCGTCTTTGGGGACGGCTTCCCCTTCCGGACCAGTTACGTCAATGTCGCATACAGCAGTAAAGATGGTATCGTCCCGCTCCGCTTCGACGGTCAGCTGAGTCATTCCTTCCTTCAATCCTGTCACCAGAATCACTCTTTCATTTCCGGCGCCTCTCTTTACTTCGACACAAGAGGGATCATCCACTGTCACAGAGAGGAACATGTACTTCAGCAGAGTGCTTTCCGGCGTCGGGATGACGCGAATCTGTTCCGTCTGTCCCGGAGTGAGTTCAGCCTTTTCCGGAACAAGGATGAGTCCGTCCGGCATTTTCGAAACAACTGACCGGTCATACACATGCACGGTAAGAGAATTGGAAATGCCGTTGTAGAGAGTTCCGGTCAGAACCGCTTCTCCGATCGACTCACCCTTCACAATTCCGTCCGAATCCACAGTGATAACATTCGTATCCGAGGAGGTCCATTTGATCATTTTGTTCGACGCATTCTCCGGTAAGACACATGCCTGAAAAGCCGCATCGAAAGTATCCCCTATAAGAACCCATGCCTCATAATCGGAAAAATACAGTGCTTCCGGCCTGACGGCCTTGCCTTCTTCCAGATATTCCGCAGCAAATACAGCGTCCTCATCCGCCTTGTAGTATTTCACTCCATCGTGACTGTTCTTCTCAAACCATCCGATAAAGACATATCCTTCTTTGACGGGCGCGTCAGGGCCATGAGTGAGGTACTTTCCTTTTCTGATGTTCACTGTGTCAATGAGCTGTCCGTCCGCTTCAAAGGAAATACTCACCATACTCTTCTGGAGCTCATCAAGATGTTCATCAAACCACGTAATCCTCATGGAGATCCACTTTTTCAGGTTTGAAAGGAGCAGTTCATAATCATGTACCCGTGTAAGATCCGGCCAGCGCTCTATGTCAGCTTGTTTTGACTGCATTAATTCCCTCTGATACTGATCAATGATCCCGCCTTCGCTGATCATTTCTTCCAGATGCGGCCTCATCGCAGCCCATTCCTGCTTCAGGATTTCTCCAAAAGCAGGATCCTTTGAGCGGAGTTCATCCATCCAAAAGGCCTCCGTATTATTAAACCCGGTTGTAGACGACTCATACCAAATATCTGTGTTCGGATCGCCCCAGCCCTGATCAAAATCCCAGAGCGGACCAAATGTCAGCCTGCCGTTTCTTCCTTTATTAAGAAATGTGCTGGATGTCCTGAAGGAATCCGGATTAGTTGAGAATTCCTGAATCAGCCAATAGTCCGCTGCCGACTTCAGATCCATGAGAGAGGCAAGGGCATCGTGGGCGGACTCATCAATTGATTCCTCGCTCATAATCAAAGTATCCACATCCTGCAGATAAGACCGGATATAATCCCGCTGTGCTTTCCGGCCTTCTGTAAGACTCTCCTCATCCTTTAGCGACGGGTTCTCATGAGTTAAGGTAATTCCGCTGTTAAGGGTAAAGTAATTGCTTCCCGGCTCATCCGCATCCTGGTACGGATTGAACACAGACAGAAGGTAGCCCCCGGAAATATTCGGATCTCCTTCCATCGCGGTCACATTCTTCCCCAGTTCAGCAAGGGCAAGCCGCGAAGGTTCGATATCCACCAGTTCGCTCAGACAATAACTCCCAAGATATTCCCGTCCGCTTTCGCTTCCGATCATCACAACATCTACGGGAACCATCTGAGGAGACCAGGCAAATCCCATTCGATCCCCAAGCCAGCTGGTAATGCGGTTCTTTATGAGAGTCGGATCCATCGCATTTGCCATCAGCGCCCACTCTTTGCTCTCTCCCATTCCAAACAGGTCAAGCTTGTCTTTAAACTGCAGCTTGTAAGGTCTTTTGTCCTGGCTCTCCCAGGTGGAATTACCTCTTCCCCGAATATAGTCCAGCTCTATAGTGCCTTCAGGGGGAACTGCCCCGCCATATTCGGATTGATAGCCTGACTCCGGGAGCACGATTTCAGCGCTTCCCTCACATCGAACGGAATGATCTGAACTTTCGTTCATGTCCGCAATGGTCCCGTACCAGTTTCCCTTCTTGCTCTGATGAAGTTCTTTTTCATCAATCCGGATCACGACAAGCGGTATGCCGTTCATCGCTTTTTCCTGTCCGCTCTCATCAGCGTCATCGCCATAGAATCCGGTTCCGCTCAGTTCTTCATCTCCGATCAATTCGTCATCGAAAAAGACATCGTCTTCAGGGGAATCCGATTCATCTCCGGCTGTAATGAGATCCTCATCCTCGTCCTCCTCTATTTCTTCTCCGGTCTCCACTTCTTCGCCTTCAATCTGTATGTCGCCTTCAATCTGTGCATCGCTCTCAATCCAGCTTATGGAAGGATCGTCATTGTCATAGGTACTGCCGTCTTCGGACACCTCTTCGATAAATACCGGATCAGGCACTGATTCTTCCTCATACTCCCCTGCGTCAGGCAGATCCGGTATCGACGATGACCAGGAGTCCCCCTGAACCGAATCCTGCGGTTCTGTTCCGGCAGACGCTCCCGTGTATCCCTGCACCGCGATACCTGTTGATTCGGTCATAAGCAGTAAGCCCATAAGGATTGCAAGCATTTTTTTCATAATTCTGATACCTCTTATTGCGTGACGGATGAATCTGTGCCTTTCTTCGATAAGTCACTCTCCTCTATAAAACACTGTTTTATATCTGATTCACACTCCACAAACGACATGCCGCTGGTGCCGATGATCTTCTCTCCGTCAACCGCCAGCCAGGAAACGAAGGTTCCATCAGCCATGTGCCGTTCATAGTAATTCCTTAATGCGGGAGCAAGATCAATGTCTTCGGTTGCTC
>CACZQS010000091.1 GCA_902783325.1 uncultured Lachnospiraceae bacterium | reverse complement strand
GCGGCTACAATATAGGATAGACCCGATCGGAAAGACGTGGTTAAAAGTCACATAATTATTTTTTATCAAGGAGGAATGATGATGAAAAAGAAACTGTTTTCTCTCCTGATGGTGAGCGTACTCGCTGTGAGCTCTATGGCAATCGGTGCGGCAGCAGATGACGCGGTCGAACTTAGCGGCACATCTGATGACGAGAACACACTGACTGTCGCTGCATGGGATGCAAACTTCAATATCCCGGCTCTTGAAGCTGCGGCAGAAGCTTTCAGGGCAGTGAATCCGGATTTCAATCTTGAGATTCAGACTGTCTCCGGATCTTCCGATGTCGAGCAGGCCATCACGCTTGCGGGCTCCTCAGGCGACTACAGCCAGCTGCCGGATATCGTCCTGTTCCAGGATCACTACATCCAGAAATACGTCAATGATTACCCGGCTGCATGGCAGAGCCTTGAAGGTGCGGACATCAACTGGGAAGACTTCGGCGAAGAGAAGCTCTCCTACAGCACGATCGACGGCGAGCACTACGGTGCACCGGTTGACAACGGAACGGCTGTATTCGCATATCGCGTGGATGCCCTCGAGGAAGCCGGCTACACACTGGCTGACGTGACAGGGATCACATGGGACGAGTGGCTTGAGATCGCCCGCAACGTCAAGGAAGCGACAGGCTATGCCCTGCTTTCCATGGACCACTCCGGCGACGACCTCCCTTACCTCTTCATGCAGGCTGAAGGCGAGTCCCAGTGGCAGGACGGCCAGCCGAACATCGCTGACAACGAAACCTTCAAGCGCATCATCGAAGTCATCGTACAGGGCGCTAACGACGGAACCATCCTCCTTGCCAACAGCTGGTCCGATTACACGGATCAGACGATCATCGGCGACCAGGTAGCAGGCGTCTGCAACGGCAACTGGATCATCCCGACCATCGAGCAGAACGAAAGCGCTTCCGGAAAGTGGGAGATCACAACGATGCCGACACTCGACGGCGGCGAAGGCTATGCGGCAAATGGCGGCTCCTCTTTGTACATCACAAGCAACTGCAGCAAACCTGAACTTGCAAAGGAATTCCTTGCATACACATTCGGCGGCGGCGAAGGCTCCATGGACACTTATGACAACGCGCTCCGCAACGGCGGCGTTATCACATGCTGCGTATCCGCTTCCCAGTCTGATGTCTATCAGGAAGGCGTGCCGTTCTTCAACGAGCAGCCGATCTACACCACAATCGTTGAGATGGGAACTCATGTCCCGGTCATCGAGCAGAACGACTATCACTATCGTATGCGTGAATATGTCGGCAACGCAATCACGAACATCATCAACGGCGCTGACATCGACAGCGAAATCGCGAACGCTCAGGCCCAGGTCGAGTTCGAGATGGAAGAGTAATTCATAAAGATAATGCACCGGGGGAATCGGGAACAGACCGGTTCCCCTGTTTTTATAAAAAGGTTAAGTCAATCACTTGAGAAGGAGGTATTCCTCTTGAATAAAGGGAAGTCCATTCAGGCAAAGCAGGAGAGGGCAGGGTGGCTGTTTCTTCTCCCCGCGACGATCCTGATCTTTATTATGAGTTTCTGGCCGATGATTCAGGCGTTTATCATTTCCCTGAAAAAAGGTTCTTCGGCCGATATGACCTGGCAGGATCCGCTGTTCCGCAATTATGAGAGAATCCTGCAGGATACTACATTTAAGACGGCGATGGGGAATACCTTCCTGTACCTGATCGTGGAAGTTCCCATCATGCTCATTCTCGCGATCCTTCTGGCCCAGATTCTCAACAACCGGAATCTGCGATTCAAAGGACTCTTCCGCACCATGGTCTTTATGCCCTGCGCAGTCTCCCTTGTTTCATACGCCCTGATCTTCAAATCCCTGTTTGCGACCCAGGGCCTCATCAACACCGTGCTTCTGAATATCGGGATCATAAAGGAGAATATCAACTGGCTGGGTACGACCGCCACGGCCCGTGCGGTGATCATCATAGGTCTGATCTGGCGCTGGACGGGCTACAATATGGTGTTCTATCTGGCCGGTCTGCAGAATATCGAGTACTCGGTTTATGAAGCGGCGAAGATCGACGGCGCGAACGGCTGGAAGACCTTCTGGAACATTACGGTTCCGCTTCTCCGTCCCACGATCGTCATGACCTTCATCATGTCCATCAACGGAACGCTGCAGCTCTTCGATGAATCCGTCAACCTGACAAACGGCGGCCCGGCCAACACGACCATCACGATGTCCCATTACATCTGGAATATGTCCCTCGGACAGGGCGTCGCGAAGTTCGGCTACGCCTCCGCGCTGGCCTTCGTGGTCTTCATCATGGTCGGTATTCTGGCCTTTATCAACATGAAAGTAGGTGATACGCGTGACTGAGAAAAAGAATAAATCGGCCATTCAAAGAAGGCTGGTCCCAAGCTATATCTTCCTGATCATCGTGTGCTTCATCTCCGTGTTCCCGATCTACTGGATGCTGACCGCCGCCACGAACACCTCCTACGACGTGTCTCAGGGCCGGATCATCTTCGGGACCTATGCGATAGAGAATTTCAAGGCGCTCCTTAAGGCTGCCGCGGATTCCTCCCACGCCTCGCTCGGCCGCATCATGTGGAATTCCTTCCTCTATGCAGGGCTGCAGACCGTGATTTCCATCTTCATCTGCTCCCTGGCGGGTTACGGGTTTGAGCTCTATCACGACAAACACAAGGACCGTCTCTTCGCCGTTCTACTTTTGGCGATGATGATCCCTGCCGTGGCGACTCTGATTCCGCTCTTTACGATGATGTCGAGGCTGCATGTCCTGAGCACGCCCATCGCCTTCTTCCTTCCGGCGATTTCGACTCCGTTTATGATCATGATGTTCCGCCAGAATTCCAGAAACTTCCCGGTGGATATCATGGAAGCGGCTCGTCTCGACGGCCTGTCGGAATTTGCGATCTTCTTCCGGATGTATATGCCGGTCATGAAGTCCACCTACGCGGCTGCTGCCGTCATCTGCTTCATGAACGCGTGGAATGCCTATATGTGGCCCAGAGCTGTCATGACGGACAACAAGGCTATGACGATGCAGATGCTGGTGGCCAACCTCTCGAACGGCTACACCGTGGACTACGGCCTCCTGATGATGGGCGTTCTGTTCTGCTCCATTCCGACGATGGTCATTTTCTTCGTGCTGCAGAAGCAGTTTGCGGAAGGTATCACCGGCGCGGTGAAGTAAAGGAGTTCTTATGGCACAATTTGATTATGATATCGTGAAGAATCCCGAAATCTTCAGACAGAACAAGCTGGAGCCCCATTCGGACCATATGTTCCTGCCGCCGGAAGACGGCGGACAGGACGGAAGAGACGGCTTCCGCTTTTCCTTAAACGGAATCTGGAAGTTTGCCTATGCTCCGAACTACGCATCGGCTCCGAAGGATTTCTATAAAGTGGACTTTAACTGCCATTCCTTTGGGGAGATCCATGTGCCGGCCCATATCCAGATGGAGGGCTGTGATGTCCCCGCATATGTCAACACACAGTATCCCTGGGACGGCCGTGACGACATCGAACCCGGCGAAGTACCCTCTCATTTTAATCCGACGGCCTGCTATGTGAAGTATTTTCACGTTCCCTCCTGCTTAAAGGGAAAGCCCCTCTGCATCTCATTTGAGGGAGTGGAGAGCGGATTTGCGCTGTGGCTGAACGGCGAGTATGTCGGATACAGCGAGGACAGCTTTACACCCGCGCGTTTTGAGCTGACACCATTTTTAAAGGAAGGCGAGAACAAGCTGGCGGCCATGGTCTTCAAGTGGACGGCCGGTTCCTGGTGCGAGGATCAGGATTTCTTCCGGTTCTCCGGCATTTTCAGGGATGTCTATCTGTATACCGTTCCGGAGGTGCACATCGAGGACCTGAAGATCCGCACGCTTCTCGATGACCGCTATGAAAATGCCGTCCTCTCTCTCGATATAAGGGCGACGGCTGACGGCAGCTGCCGGATCGAGCTTCTGGACGAGGGGGAGCAGATCCTTTTCGGAAAATGCGACTTTAATAAGAGCATGCACGTGGAGCTTCCGGTCAAGGCGCCGAGGCTGTGGAGCGCCGAGCATCCCAACCTGTACGAGCTGAAGATCACTGTGTATGACTTGAGCGGCACGGCCCAGGAAGTCATCCGGGAAATGGTGGGATTCCGGAGGTTTGAGCTTAAAAACAACGTGATGCATCTCAACGGGAAGCGCATCGTGTTTAAGGGCGCGGACCGCCATGAATTCTGTTCGGAGACAGGAAGAGTTCTTCCGGACGAGGCGATCGAAAAAGACCTCATTACGATGAAGAGGAATAACATCAACGCGATCCGGACAAGCCACTATCCGAATAAGACCACTCTGTACCGCCTGTGCGACAGGTACGGACTCTATGTCATGGATGAGACCAACCTGGAGACGCACGGGTCCTGGGACGCTTATCTCACGGGGCAGATCCCCTTTGAGAAGCACGTGCCCGGGGACCGGAAGGAGTGGCTGGGGCTTGTTCTGGACCGCGCGAGGAATATGTACGAGCGCGACAAGAATCATCCTTCGATCCTGATCTGGTCCTGCGGAAACGAGTCCTACGGCGGCGACGACATCTATGAGATGTCCAAATATTTCAAGGCCGCGGATCCCGACCGTCTGGTCCATTACGAAGGCGTGACCCACGATCCCTTCCATGTGGTAAAGCACTACGAGACGACCGATGTCACGAGCGTCATGTACATACCGGTATCCCAGGTGAAGGAATACCTGAAGACGCACCGCGACAAACCGTTCATCGAATGCGAATACGCACATTCCATGGGCAATTCCACAGGCGCCCTTCACAAATATACGGAGCTCGCCTATGAGGACGAACTGTACCAGGGCGGATTTATCTGGGATTTCATCGACCAGAGCCTGACACTGACCGACCGCTACGGCCGGGAGTACGAAGGCTACGGCGGGGATTTCGGAGACCGCCCGTGCGACTACAGCTTCTCCGGAAACGGAATCGTCTACGGCGGAGAGGACCGGGAAGCGTCTCCCAAGATGCAGGAAGTAAAGTACTGCTATCAGGACTTTTTCGTGGAAGTAAACGGGGATTCCTTTGCGGTCAGGAACCGCAGTCTGTTTACGGATCTGAAGAATTACAACACCGTTGTCACTCTGGAGAAGGAAGGCCGTCTTCTTAAGAAGGAAACCATCTCCATCGAACTTCCTCCTCTTTCGGAAGGGACATTTGCACTTCCTTTTGAAGTGCCGAAGGCCCGCGACGGAGAGGAATTCGTGGTGACCGTGAGCTTTGTCCTGAAAGAGGACACGCTTTGGGCGCCGGCCGGTTATGAGACCGCGTACGGCCAGGGCGTGATCGGGCAGTTCCGGAATCCGGAGCCTCTCAAAAAGCCGCTGACCCTGATCCGGGGCACGCACAATTTCGGGGTTCGTTCTGACGACTTTGAAGTGCTGTTCTCCCGGATTCACGGCGGACTGGTTTCCTACAAGTACGGCGGCGAGCAGCTCCTCAAGATGATTCCGAAGCCGAATTTCTGGAGAGCGATGACCGAAAATGACCAGGCAAATCAACTGCCGTTCCGCGCGGGACAGTGGAAAGCGGCCAGCATCTGGCCGAATGCGAGATTCCAGTTCGACAAGGACAAGCCGGTCTGTACCATGGAAGAAGCGGAAGATCACGTGAAGGTCAGCTATATCTATCAGCTGGCGACCCGCCCGGCGACGGAGTGCACTCTTACTTATGACGTCTATGGTGATGGCTCGGTCAGGACATCCCTCGTCCTGCCGCCCTCTTCGGAGGTCGGCGAGATCCCGGAGATCAGTGTGCTCTTCGGAATGGATGCCTCCTTCGACCATCTGAAATGGTACGGACTCGGCCCCGAGGAGACCTACGCCGACCGGAATCACGCGAAGCTCGGTCTCTACAAAAACAAAGTTGCGGACAACATGGCCCGCTACCTGGTCCCGCAGGAGTGCGGAAACAAGGAACAGGTCCGGTATGCGGAGGTCACGGACAGAAAAGGAAGGGGCTTATGCTTCATGATGGATGAGCCGTGCGGCTTTTCCGCGCTTCCCTTCAGCCCTCATGAGCTGGACAGCGCCCTTCACCCGACAGAACTGCCGTCTCCCCACTACACCTTTATCCGGATCGGGCATCAGATGGGAGTCGGCGGCGACGACACCTGGGGGGCGAGGACCCATCCCGAATATCTGCTGGACAACAGCAAACCGCTTACCGTGAATTTCACGTTCCGGGGACTGTAAATGATGCTGCAGGAGTTGTATTACGAACAGCACGTGGAGCGGAAGAAGCCTCCGATGGACACACTCATCCGAGTGCTCATCATCGCCATGACGGCGCTGACCTTCCTGGCCTTCGCGATCCTGGTGAACCTCTACGTCTTTGTACCCTTCGCTCTCTTCGCGCTTCTTGCTCTTTGGTATTTCCGCGAGAGCAGAAAGGAGTTTGATTATATCCTGAAGAACGGAGAGCTCGAAGTGTCGGTCATCCGCGGCGG
>CACZQS010000090.1 GCA_902783325.1 uncultured Lachnospiraceae bacterium | reverse complement strand
GGGGGATTTGAACCCCCGCATCGGTCTCCCGATCTACACCCTTAGCAGGGGCGCCTCTTCGGCCACTTGAGTACTTCTCCATGACTTGAAACGCCTTGTCAAAGGTCCCTCTACCGGGAGCCCTTGTACAAAAAAATAAGCTCTCTTACTCAGAGCATCTACGATTATAACCGACCACATCTTCCCTTGTCAATCGCTTTTTCAAGGAGAAAATGCCTGAAATTCTTTGATTTTCAAAGACTTTTCCTCTCCTCCCCAAGATCATGTATACCTGACTTTTTACCCTCCCCAGATATGCTGTTTCTTCTATATTATTATAGGATTGCTCCAGGTTAATTTTCTCTCTTTATTTGTCTGTTGATGATTCTCCTTGCACGAAAGGAAGGAAAGATGTATAATGAACCTTGCCTTGCAGGTATAGTTCATCGGTAGAATACGACCTTCCCAAGGTTGAGAGGTGGGTTCGATTCCCATTACCTGCTTTAAAAAACCCGTCAGTACCAAACAGACTGACGGGTTTTCTTTTTTTGCTGCTTCAACACTCATTAATAAAAAGCTGCCTCATCCGACTGCTTCCTTTCCGTACCTGCAAATATCCTTGAGACAGCAGATTCCGCATTTCGGCCTTCTCGCAATACAGACGGCTCTTCCGTGATGCACGAAACGGTGGCACAAATCATTTCCCTCCTCCGGAGGAATAATCTTCCGGAGTTCTTTCTCCACCTTTGCGGGCTCTTTCAGATTATCGACCAGTCCGATCAGGTTTGAGAGACGGATGCAGTGCGTATCTGTGACGATCGCCGGTTTTCCGAATACGTCACCCATGATCAGGTTGGCACTCTTTCTCCCTACACCGGGAAGCGCAAGGATTTCTTCAAATGTCTCCGGCACCTGGTCCTTATATTCCGTGTGAAGAACACGCATACAACGTGAGATATCTCTCGCCTTGCTGTTTCCCAGACCGCAGGGACGCACGATTTCCTCGATCTTAGAGACATCCGCGGCGGCAAGCGCAGCCACCGACGGAAATTTCTCATAGAGAAGAGGTGTAATCTGATCCACCCTCTCATCCGTGCACTGCGCTGCCAGCCTCACACTGATCAGCAGCTGCCAGGCATCCTCATAAGCGAGAGTACAGTGTGCCTCCGGATATTCCTTTTTCAGCCGCTCAATCACGGAAAGTGCGAGTTTCTTTTTATCCATTCTCATCGTCCGGGGTTTCTTCTGCTGTTTCTTTTGTCACATTGTCCCGGCTTTCCTCCTCCGCAGCATTTTCCCCTTCACCTTCTTCATAGAGCGGATCCGTCTCATCCTCCTTCACTTTCGTGAAGCTTGCCACCGTCACTCCTTCTTCAAGATCAATAATCTTCACACCTGTCGTGATACGGCCGAGGATGGAAATACTTGCGCAGCTCGTGCGGATCATGACGCCTTCCGTCGTGATCAGAAGAAGCTCGTCGTCCTCGCTCACGGCGCGCGCGCCCACCAGTTTTCCGGATTTCTCCGTGATCTTGTAGCACTTCACGCCGGAACCGCCGCGGTGCTGCACCTTGAATTCTTCCATCGAAGTGAGCTTGCCGAGACCATTTTCCGAGATGAATAGAATATGGCTTCCCTGCTTTTCCGTCATCATATTGACAACTTCATCTCCGGGAGCAAGACTCACACCGCGGACGCCTCCGGCCATGCGGCTTCTCGGAAGTATATCCGATGCGTTGAACCGGATACTCATGCCGTTCCTCGTCACAAGAAGCATATCCTGTTCCGAGTCATCCCATTTGACCTCGATCAGTTCGTCCTCCGCCCCGAGAACAATCGCAGCAATTCCGTTTTTACGGATATTGGAAAATGCCGTCAGCGGCGTCCTCTTCACAAGTCCTCTGCGGGTTGCCATGATCAGGAATTTTTCCTCTCCGAATTCGCGGATCGGAAGTACTGTCGTCACATGTTCCTCCGGCATCAGCTGCAGAAGATTTACCAGTGCCGTTCCGCGGGCCGTGCGGGAAGCCTCGGGAATCTCATAAGCTTTCAGTTTATAAACGCGGCCTTTGTTCGTGAAGAAAAGGATGAAATTGTGATTTGTCGTCATAATGACATCCGCTACGGCATCGTCTTCAATCGTCTGCATTCCCTTGATGCCTTTGCCTCCGCGGTTCTGCATGCGGAAATTATCCACCGTCATGCGCTTGATATATCCCAGCTGCGTAGCGGTAATCACCATATTCTCATCCGGAATCATATCTTCCATCGAGATATCCGAGGAGTCAAAAATAATCTGCGTCTTTCTCTCGTCCGCATACTTATCGCGGATCACGAGAAGCTCATCTTTAATTACCCCGAGCAGCAGATTTTTATCCGCGAGAATCGCTTTCAGCTTCTCAATCGTCTTCATGAGCTCCGCGTATTCGGCTTCAATCTTGCTCCGTTCGAGACCTGTCAGGGCACGCAGACGCATATCCACAATCGCCTGTGCCTGTACATCGTCCAGGGCAAAGCGCGCCATCAGTTCCGTCTTGGCTTCCTGTACATTGGCAGCCGCGCGGATAATGCGGATTACTTCATCAATATTGTCGAGCGCGATCAGCAGGCCTTTTAAGATGTGGGCTCTTTCCTCGGCTTTGTTCAGGTCATACCGGGTCCGTCTGGTAACAACATCTTCCTGATGCTTCAGATAGCAGGTCAGGATATCCTTGAGACTGAGGACCTTCGGCTGCCCGTCCACCAGAGCAAGATTGTTAACACCGAATGTATCCTGCAGCTGTGTGTGCTTATACAGCTGGTTCAGAATCACATTGGCATTGGCATCGCGGCGCACTTCGATACAGATCTCCATGCCTTCGCGGCTGGAATGATCATTAAGTGCCGTAATCCCGTCAATTTTCTTGTTGCGCACGAGATCGGCGATAGACTCGATGAGTCTCGCCTTGTTGACAAGATAGGGAAGTTCCGTCACGAGGATCTCACTCTTGCCGCTCGGCAGCGTCTCAATGCGGCTGACCGCGCGCACGATAATCTTGCCGTGTCCTGTGCGGTAAGCTTCTTCGATTCCCCTTCTTCCGAGAATTGTCGCACCGGTAGGAAAATCCGGGCCCTTCACAATCTTCATCAGTTCTTCGATCGGCGTATCCTCTTCGCGCAAAATGCGGTCATCGATCATACGCACGCAGGCGTCAATTACCTCTCCCAGATTATGGGGAGGCATATTGGTAGCCATTCCGACCGCGATACCGGTCGTGCCGTTGACGAGAAGATTCGGAATTCGTGCGGGAAGAACCACAGGCTCCTTTTCGGTTTCATCAAAGTTCGGCGCAAAATCCACCGTATCCTTATTGATGTCCGCCAGCATCTCCATCGAGATCTTTGAAAGACGCGCTTCCGTATATCTCATCGCGGCCGGTGAGTCGCCGTCCACAGAACCGAAATTGCCGTGACCGTCCACGAGCGGATAGTGAGTGGACCACTCCTGTGCCATATTGACCAGAGCGCCGTAAATCGAGGTGTCCCCGTGAGGATGGTATTTACCCATCGTATCACCGACAATACGCGCGCATTTCCTGTGCGGCTTGTCGGGACCGTTGTTCAGCTCGATCATGGACCAGAGTACCCGTCTTTGAACGGGCTTAAGCCCGTCGCGTACATCCGGCAGGGCGCGGGCGACAATAACCGACATCGCATAATCGATGTAGGATGTCTCCATCGTCTTTTTAAGATCTACTTCCTGAATCTTATCAAATACTTTATCGTCCATTGATTCCTCGCATTACACGTAAACCGTCACACGTCAAGGTTCGTTACGTATTTCGCATTTTCCTCAATAAATTCGCGTCGGGGTTCTACTTTATCCCCCATCAAAGTAGTAAATGTCAGGTCAATCTCGGAAGCCGCATCTTCATCCATACCCACTCTCTTCAGGATTCTCTTTTCCGGATCCATCGTAGTTTCCCAGAGCTGGTCGGCATCCATCTCGCCAAGGCCCTTATAGCGCTGTACCTTGTTGTTCGAATCGCGGCCGATCTCCTGCATGATCTTCTCCAGTTCCGCGTCGGAATACGCGTACCAGACTTTCCTGTTCTTTTCAATCTTGTACAGCGGGGGCTGTGCCAGATAGACATGTCCGGTTTTTATCAGCTCCGGCATGAAGCGGTACAGGAACGTAAGCATCAGCGTAGCGATATGGGCGCCGTCCACGTCGGCATCCGTCATAATAATTATTTTATCATACCGCAGCTTATTAATATCAAAATCCTCATGGATTCCGGTGCCGAAAGCCGTAATCATGGCTTTGATTTCGGCATTGCCGTAGATGCGGTCAAGCCGGGCCTTCTCCACATTGAGGATCTTGCCCCGAAGAGGAAGAATTGCCTGCGTTGCCCTGGAACGCGCCGTTTTGGCGCTGCCTCCGGCGGAGTCTCCCTCCACGATAAAGATCTCGCAGTTTTTGGGATTCTTGTCCGTACAGTCCGCTAGCTTTCCGGGAAGACTCATGCCGTCAAGCGCGGATTTGCGGCGTGTCAGGTCTCTCGCTTTTCTGGCCGCTTCTCTTGCTCTCTGCGCGAGTACCGATTTTTCTACGGTAGCTTTGCCGACATTCGGATTCTGCTCAAGGAAATATGTCAGCTGCTCGCTGACGATCGAAGCCACAGCTCCTCTCGCCTCGGAATTTCCGAGCTTCATCTTGGTCTGTCCCTCGAACTGCGGATCTTCAATCTTTACGGATATGATCGCTGTCAGGCCTTCGCGGATATCCTCTCCGGTCAGATTAGGCTCTGAATCCTTGAGAAGCTTGTTCTTTCTCGCATAATCATTAAATACTTTCGTAAGGGCTGTGCGGAATCCTTCCACATGCATGCCCCCTTCGGGAGTGACGATGTTATTGACGAATCCGTACGTGTTCTCCTTATATCCGTCATTGTGCTGCATCGCCACTTCCACGAGAACGCCGTTCTTTTCTCCCTCGCAGTAAATCACCTGAGGATAAAGTGCAGACGAACTTCTGTTGAGATACTGTACGAATTCCACAATACCGCCTTCGTAGTGGAATACTCTCTCCTTCGGTCCGTCTTCAGGCCTCTCATCGACAAATGTAAACTTGAGACCTTTAGTCAGAAACGCCATTTCCCTGAAACGCTGCTTCAATGTATCGAAATCAAAATCAATACTCTCAAAGATCTCTCTGTCCGGGAAAAATGTGACGCTCGTCCCGTGCTTTTCTTTTTCACATTCACCGACGATCTTCAGCTTATACATCGTCTTCCCGCGCTCATATCTTTGCAGGTAGATCTTTCCTTCATGGAAAATACTCACTTCCAGCCACTCGGAGAGGGCGTTCACAACAGATGCACCCACACCGTGCAGACCGCCGGAGACCTTATATCCTCCGCCTCCGAACTTGCCGCCGGCATGAAGAATCGTAAAAACAACCTCCACTGCCGGTATTCCTGCCTGATGGTTGATTCCCACAGGAATTCCCCTGCCGTTATCCGTCACGGTCACGGAATTGTCTTTATGCACCGTCACTTCAATGTGGTCGCAGGTTCCGGCCAGAGCCTCATCCACGGAATTATCCACGATTTCATAAACCAGATGATGGAGTCCGCGCAGGGATGTCGACCCGATGTACATACCCGGTCTCTTTCTGACAGCCTCAAGACCCTTCAGGATCTGAATCTGATCAGCCCCATATTCCTGATGATCTTCTGTATTCATGCGTTTCCACCTTTCTATGATATATATAATGGACAATCAATTATTATTTCCGTTAACATGATAGATGCGGTCTGCGTGGAAGGTATCCTTCACAAAATCATCCAGTCCGGTGCAGGTAACCATCGTCTGCGTATCACGAATTCCCTTCAGCAGTGCATTCTGCCTGTCCGTATCCAGCTCCGACAGCACATCATCGAGAAGAAGAACCGGCTTTTCACCCTGCATTTTTTCTATGACTGCGATTTCAGCCATTTTCATGGAGAGAGCAGCTGTTCTTTGCTGTCCCTGCGATCCGTATATCCGCAGGTCCATCCCGTTCACGCGCACCTGAAAGTCATCCCTGTGCGGTCCGGCATGAGTCTCCCTGGTTCTCAGATCCATATCGCGGTTTCGGACCGTTTTAAATTCCAGTTCCTCCGCTGCCGCATTCGGTTCATAGCTGATGCGGAGCCGTTCCTTTCCTTCCGTGAGAGTCAGGTGCTTTTCGGCCGCAGCGGCGCTGAAATCTTCAAGAAATGCCGCCCGTCTCTCAATCATCTTTTTACCCACACTGACAAGCTGCATATCCCAGATATCCAGCTCAGCGAGTCGTTTTTCATTAAATGCCGCCTCATGCAGCAGTGTATTTCTCTGATTCAGAATCCTGCCGTATTTCACAAGATCTGCAAGATATAATCTGTCAACCCCGCTTAAGACCTGATCGATAAATTTTCTTCTTGCGGCCGGTCCGCTCTTGATGATATTCAGGTCTTCCGGAGAAAAGAACACAAGAGACGCGATCCCATAGAGATCCGCTGCTCGTTTCACAGCCATTCCGTTGACGGCTACTCCCTTCGGCCGGTTCTTCTTCAGGTGAATATCGATGCGGTATTCCGCACCCCGCCGGTCAAGGAACATCCTGAGATGGCTCTCCTCTTCTCCCATCCGGATCATATCCCTGTCTTTTGTTCCGCGGTGGGATTTTGTGGTTCCGGCCAGATAAACTGCCTCCAGAATGTTCGTTTTTCCCTGGGCATTATTTCCGTAAAAAATATTGACGCCGGGATCAAACTGAAGGGATAAAGACCTGTAATTTCGAAAATTCTTCAGGTCCAGAGATTTAACGTACAACGCGTATCTCCCATTTGCGGTATTTCACTACATCTCCGTCATAAAGCTTTCTTCCGCGGCGGGTATCCACCTCGCCGTTGACAGACGCGTGTCCGGAAAGTATTTCTTCCTTCGCCTCGACGCCATTTTCCACACAGCCGGCTGCTTTCAGCAGCTGGCCGAGAGTAATGTATTCGTCTTTTTCTCTAAGCTTCAAAATATCCATCTGTCTATCTCACAAAATTTACGGGAAGAACAAGATATGTGTAGGTCTCCTCATCATTCTTGATAAAACAGGGGGCCTTCGGATTCATGAGATAAATACTCACTTCCTCGTCGCTGATCGCTTTCAGTGCATCCAGCATGAATCTGGGATTGAATCCGATCACAATATCATGTCCCTCTTTTTTGATATCAAGATTCTCGCTCATGGATCCGAGCGGCGAATCGATGGACAGCTGCATCTCCTGGTCTTCAATATCGAAAATAATGGGTTTTTTGTCTCCCTCGCGAACAAACAAAGCAGCCCTGTCCGCACAGCTCATAAGCATAGACCTGTTGACCGTCACTTTTGTCTGATAGTCCGTGGAAATCATCTGGTCCACATTATAGTACTCACCGTCGATCAGTCTTGATACCAGCCTCGTTCCCGGAATCTCAAAGACAATATGATTTTTCGAGAAATAGATTTTTACAAGTTCATCCATCTCACCGGACAGAATCCTGCTTATATCCTGGAGGGTTTTTCCGGGAACGATCACTTTTTTATTGTCAAATGCTTCCTTCAGGGCCACACGCCGGATCGCGATCCTGTGCCCGTCCAGAGCAACCACTCTCAGGATATCTTCCCTGATCTCGAAGAGTTCTCCTGTCATGACTTTGCTGTTCTCGTTATTGGAGATTGAAAAAATTGTCTCCTGAATCAGGGACTTCAATGTAAACTGGGAAAGAGTAATACTGTCATCCATCTCCACGGAAGGAAGTGCCGTGAATTCTTCTCCGCTCCTTCCTCCGATCGAAAACTTCGCTTTGCCCGAAGAAATGCGGATATTGTAATTGCTGTCAGATTCAAAGACGATGATTTCTTCCGGACTTCTGCGGATAATTTCCGAGAACATCTTTGCCTCTACGGCGATCAGACCGCTTTCCTCCACTCCGGCTTTGACATGTGTCTCTATTCCCATCTCCATGTCATTCGCGATCAGAGTCAGGTCACCGCCTCTTGCCTGAATAAGAATACATTCGAGGATGTTCATGGTAGTGTGAGAAGGAACTGCACGGATCGCAATGGATATACCGTTCATGAGATCCGATTTTGCAGCAGTAAATTTCATAGAACAATTTCCTCCGTTCACAGTTGAAGATATCCGCACGCATGCGGTTTATTAATATATTAATTAAAAGAAATCAGAAGCATTAACAGTAAAGACTGTGGATACGTGATTTCAGCCTGTCAGACCAGTAACGGCAAGGGTTTCTCCATGTAGATAAATCTACGGAAGCAGGGAGGATTCCATGTGGCGGATGTGATGTAACTTTTTCATGCACATTTCCATACACAGTTCCTTGTGTGGCTATGTCGATATATTCAATAAGGAGATACCTTTTTTCTGATTGCGTCTACTGTTTTTCTTGTCTGAGGATTGACCTCTATCTCATTGTCAATTCGTCTGCATGCGGAGATAACTGTAGTGTGATCTTTCCTATTTAATAGGTTTGCGATCGTCGTAAGTGCATCCTCTGTCATTTCCCTGCAAAGGAACATGGCAATCATGCGGGGATAAACATACTTTTTATCTCTTTTAGAGCTTTTGATTTCCTGAAGAGTCAGATTAAAGTGTTCTGCGGTAGCGGAAATAATCATATCGCTGGTCACGGTTTTGTCTTCATCAGGTGAAATGAGGTCATGAAGGATCTGTTCCGCTAAAGGAAGATCGACTTCGCATTTTTCAAGAACAGCTTTTGCGTGGACCTGGTTCAGACATCCTTCCAGCTCCCGGATATTGGACTTTATGTTCTTTGCAATATAATCCAGGACGGCATTATCAATCTCGTAGCCTTCTATTTCCTGCTTTTTGCGGAGAATGGCCATTCTGGTTTCGTAGTCCGGAGAGGATATATCGGCGATCAGTCCCATCTCCAGCCTGGAGCGGATTCTCTCTTCGAGAATATCCAGATCCTTCGGAGGCTTGTCGGACGAGACAATAATCTGTTTCTTCTGGCCGTAAAGAGTCTCAAAGGTGTGGAAGAATTCTTCCTGTGTGGATTCCTTACCTATTATAAACTGAATATCGTCGATAAGCAGGACATCTATATTCCGGTACTTCCTGCGGAAATTCGTCATGGCAGAATTATTGCCGTTTCGAATGGAATCGATAAGCTCATTGGTAAATGTCTCGGAAGTTACGTACAGCACTCTGGCTTCAGGATTCCTGCGGAGAATAAAATGCGCGATCGAATGCATGAGATGTGTCTTCCCCAGACCCACTCCCGCATAGAGATACAATGGGTTATAAATCTCACCGGGAGATTCCGCCACAGCGAGAGAGGCAGCATGAGCGAATTTGTTGTTGGAACCGACGACAAAAGAATCAAAAGTGTATTTTGGTTCCAGGTGGGCGCGTTCCATAATTTCTTCAAATGCGTCATCTTCATTGCTTACTTCTTCGGGAGAACTGTCTTCGGAATCTGTAAAGCGTATATTCAGACTCAACCCGGTAACTTCCGTCACAGCAGTCCGGATTGCATAGGCATAACGTTTGTTGAGAAGATTGATGGCCATGCCTCCCATCGGAACATAAAAAAGAATGCTCTCATTGTCCACGGATTTTAATACGAGCGGAGCAATCCATGTTGAATAAGAAACAGCTGTAAGATCATTTTCAGTCTTGATATGATCCAGAATTTCCGGCCATTTTTTAGTGATTATCTCAAAGTTATCCATATAAGAAAATCCCGAGTAATATACAACAACAGAATACGGCAATATGGTTATTTTACGTTAAAATACGCATTTTTACAAGTGCCGGCACTTTAGGACAGTCAACATAAGATATAGGCTGTGCAACCGGATATGTTGATAAGTCTAAGATGTTCTGTCAACAGAAAAAACACTGCAGGCGGGCTGAAAAAGAGCAGGGTAAAAAAGATAATCATATGGAAACTACAATAGAATCCACAGTATATCCACAAAATGTGGATAAGTTTATGTAAACTGTCGAACATCTTAAAAGTAGTGCACTTGGATGCGGATACCTACTATATTTAGTTGTTGACAGTAAACCTCTCTTTTGGCTATAATTGATAGGCAAATCTGAAATAGAAAAAGAATAAGACTGGAAGAGGTGATAGAATGAGCAAGATGACATTCCAGCCGAAGAAGATCTCCCATGCCAGAGTTCATGGCTTCCGCGCGAGGATGGCGACAAAGAGCGGGAGAAAGGTTTTATCGGCTAGAAGAAGAAAAGGAAGAAAAGTGATTTCCGCATAAGGAATACATACGAGACCACAGAGACTGTGGTCTTTTCTTCTATACGTTGAAGAGATGATCGGTTTAAAAAAGAACACAGACTTTTCGCGGGTCTACAGACGCGGAACTTCAGCGGCGGACGGATATTTAGTGCTTTACGCACTGAAGAATGATATTTCCTGCAGCAGATTCGGAGTGTCGGTCAGTAAGAAGACAGGCAACAGTGTCATCCGCCACAGAATCAAAAGACGTTTAAAAGAGATATACCGCCTCAGTGAACAGGAATTTAAGCCCGGATTTGATTATGTGGTAATCGCGCGAAGCCGCGCGGCCCGGGCCGATTACACGTCTTTGGAACAGTCACTGAGACGTCTGATGAATAAGATATGTTTAAAAGATGGATGATTGCTTCGATTCGATTCTATCAGAAGCACATATCCCCATACAAAGGATACAGATGCCCGTATATTCCAACTTGTTCGCAATACGGAATTGAGGCGATTGAAAAGTACGGACCGCTCAAGGGTGGTCTTCTTGCGCTGTGGAGAATTCTGCGCTGCAATCCGTTTTCGCACGGAGGATATGATCCGGTTCCCTGAACTTACGAAACGGGTCTTTATTCAGATATATGGTATATAGAGGAGGATATAGTATTTTGGCACAGTTCATGACAAAAAGCGGCATGCCGATCATCAATTGGGTAGCAGAAGTGCTCGGTTGGCTGATGAATGGAATTTTTTACGTAATCAGTGCAATCGGATTACCGAATGTCGGTATGGCGATTATCATCTTTACGATTATCCTGCTGATGGCCATGATGCCGTTACAGGTTAAGCAGCAGCGATTTTCCAAGCTGCAGAGCATTATGCAGCCGGAGCTGTCCAAAATCCAGGCCAAGTATAAGGGAAAAAAGGATCAGGTATCCCAGCAGAAGATGATGGATGAGACAAATGCCGTATATGCCAAATACGGCGTCTCCGCTACCGGCTCCTGCGTCCAGCTTCTGATCCAGATGCCTGTGCTGTTCGCTCTCTATCAGGTTATCTACAAGATACCGGGATATATCACGATTATCGGCAACAAGATTTCGGAAATCGCGACAAATCCTGAGTTTGTCACAGTGTTTAGCAAGTTTGTGACGGATACAAACAATGCGACTCTGACCAGAAACTTCTCCAACGGCGATACTAAAAATATTATTGATGCAATTTACGGACTGACGTCAAAGCAGTGGGCTGCACTTCTTGATATCTGTAAGGGTGCTTCCTTTGAGGGAGTTCTCACAAGTGTCCATGACTATGTGAAACAGGCAACGAACTTCCTGGGACTGAGCATCTCGGACTCTCCGTGGGAGATTATCCGCACTGCGTGGTTTGACAGACCGGCATTTTGGGTAGTGATGATCATCGCGGCAGTGGCATTTCCGGTCCTGGCCTGGTTTACGCAGTGGGTTAACTACAAACTGATGCCGCAGCCGGTTCAGCCAAATAAGGACGGCGAGGGAACGAGTGCCATGAGCAGTACCCTGCAGTCGATGAATCTGGTCATGCCCATCATGTCCGCTTTCTTCTGTTTCACTCTTCCTGTCGGTGTCGGTATTTACTGGATTATGAGCGCAGTGATCCGCTCGGTTCAGCAGTATGTAATTAATAAGAAGCTTGATAAGGAGACACCGGAAGACATTATCGCGGCTGCCCAGGAAAAGATGAATGCCAAGCGCGCGAAGCAGGGTCTGCCGCCCCAGAAGATCACATCGCAGGCCCATACTTCCACGAAGAGCTTTGAGGTCGAGGAATCAAAACGTGCGGAGAAAGCAGCTGAACAGGCTGAGAAGAATAAGAAAGCTATAGAGGAATCTACGGCTTATTATAATCAGAATGCCCGCCCCGGCTCGATCGCTTCCAAAGCGAACATGGTAAAGGCCTATGATGAGAAGAATGCCTCAAATAAGGGTAACAAGAAGAAAAAATGATAATGATCACCCGGTTGGACGGGTGAAGCAATATGGAGGTAGGTAAGATCATGGTGTACAGGGAATTTACAGCCAAGTCTGTGGATGAAGCGATCACACAGGCATGCCTGGAGCTGGGAGTGACCTCTGACCGTCTCGATTATGATGTCGTTCAGGAGGCTGCGAGCGGATTTCTGGGTATTGGTTCCAAACCGGCAATTATTCGTGCCCGCGCCCGCTCTGAAGAGGAGCTGAACGAGGAGAAGAAGGCGATCGAGGCAGCAGAGAAGGCGTCTCAGGAATCTGTCGTGACGAAAGCTCTTGAAAAAGAGAAGGAGATCATCACCAGTGATGAGATCGAAAAGCGCGCGGCGGCTGCTGCAGCAAAGGCAAAAGCGGAAGGACGCCCGGAAGTGGAGCTTCGTCCGGAAAAGCGTCCGAGAAACGAAAAAAAGAACAGCCGGGGCAGGAAGGGCGCTCACACAAAGAGTTTTCACGAAGAGGAAGAGATCGTGATTCCGGAGTACGAGCCTTCGAAACCGAAGCCGGAGCGTGTGGTAAAACCGATCTCTGAAGAAAAAGCGGAAGAGCTGAAACAGACAGGAGAAGAGTTCCTGAAGTCCGTATTCGGAGCTATGCAGATCAATGCGGAGATCCATACGGAATACGATCAGCAGGAAGGCTCCTTGAGCTGCACTTTCGACGGTGAGGAGATGGGACTTCTCATAGGAAAGCGGGGACAGACACTGGATTCACTTCAGTATCTGACAAGTCTTGTCGTTAACAGGAAGAGCGAGGATTACGTACGCGTCAAGCTGGATACAGAGGATTACCGCGCACGACGCGCAGATACACTGAATAACCTTGCGCGCAATATCGCTTATAAAGTCAAGAAGACGCACCGCCCTGTTTCTCTTGAACCTATGAATCCATACGAGAGACGTATCATTCATTCTTCTCTTCAGGGCAACCGTTTCGTTGAGACCTACAGTGAAGGTGAGGAACCCTACAGGCATGTCGTAGTGACGCCGAAGCGGGGTCAGTGAGACTTTCATTCTGATTTTCAAAGAGGACGGGGCAATGGAACATGATACAATTGCAGCCGTCGCGAGCGGAATGACAGCTTCGGGCATCGGAATCATCCGGATTTCGGGACCTGAAGCTTTTTTTATACTATCCCGGATTTT
>CACZQS010000089.1 GCA_902783325.1 uncultured Lachnospiraceae bacterium | reverse complement strand
CTTCCATAACGCACCTCTACATAAATATATATCACAGAATTGTTGTCTGCACGAGTGTTTTCTTTATGAGGATTTTCCGATTCCTGAAATCCACATCCCACAGACAGCAAAAGCGCCATTTTTACAACATTTTTACATAGTTCAGAAAATGGATCCGCTTCTTGTGTTTTCATAAAAATGTGTTACAATATTTCCCAGAATTTACCGAACGTGAAATCCATAAAGTAACGCAACACCCACTCAGGAGAAACAAAGATGCTGTGCTGTGACGAGTTCTCAAAGTTCCTCGGCATCCTTAATAGCAGTGAAAACACTTACGATGTTGCCGGACGGGCTCTTGATGAAGTATCGGAGCTTCTCGGAATCGGCAAAGTGACCTCGCATTTCTACCTTCCTCCTACTGTGACGACGCCTCAGGGAAGCGAATCCCTGACAACTCTGTATGATCGGGTCGGCACCGTGCCCGGCGAACCCAGCTACGAGAAATCATACAGAACGATGGAAGGTGCTGCGGTCAATTATAATGTCTGGCCCTTAGGGCGCGTGACCATGTGGACCGAGGAAGAGCTGAAGGATATCGACACCGTCCTCGATCTCATTTTTATGCATAACGGCAGATTCCGCCTCATCAGCAAGATGAAGCAGGTCGCCATGACGAATTATCTGACCGGCCTCCCGAATTCAGGGGGCCTGATGGCGCGCCTCAGGAATTATTATGACGAAGGCATTCTGCTTAAGTACAACGGATTCTGCTTCAACCTCCGCAGCTTCGGACTCATCAACCGGAAATTCGGACAGCGCGAGGGCGACAGCATCATCAAGCGCTATGCCGCCTTCCTCCAGAGCATTATGGAACCGGGCGAGATCCTGTCACATTTCGGCGGCGACAATTTTGCCGCCCTGATTCTGAAAGACCGCACGGAGGAGTTCCTGAACATTCTTGGAGGAACGATCATCTACGGGAACATGGACGGGAAGCGCGTCCCCGTCCGCATAGAAGCAGTTGCGGGAGTCCTCGAGATCGACAGCACCCTGCAGAATCCGAGGCAGATTCTCGAGCAGTGCACTCTCGCCATGCAGGTCGCGAAGAACACTCTCAGCAAGCCCTATTTCTTTGCTACCGAAGAGATGAAGACCAGGGCTTTCCGCGAAAAGCGAATCAGCGCCCATTTCCGCGAGGCGATCCGCGACGAGGAATTCCAGATCTATTATCAGCCCAAGGTCGATACATGCACTTATAGAGTAGTGGGAGCCGAAGCGCTCGTCCGCTGGTTCTGGGACGGAAGGATCGTTCCTCCGGCAGACTTCATTCCTCTTGTGGAGCGCGAGGGTTCCGTCACGGATCTCGATCTGTATATGCTGGAACACGCGTGCCGCGATATCGCCGACTGGTGCGCCCGCGGCCTTGATCCCGTGACGGTCTCCGTCAATTTTTCGAGGAGAGATATCTCCGATCCTCTGCTTGCCCAGAAGGTCATGAATATCATCAATAACAGCGGCATAGACAGGAAGTACATCCAGATCGAAGTCACGGAGACCACGAGCGAGGACGAGTGCGCCAAGTTAATCGGCTTCCTGAACCTGATGAATTCCTTGGGAATCGAGACCGCGATCGACGATTTCGGCAGCGGTTACTCCTCCCTCAATACGCTCCGCAATTTCGCGGTCAACGTGATCAAGATTGACCGCTCCTTTATCGCCAACGACTCGATCACCATCAAAGATGAGATTGTTCTCCACAATATCATCGACATGGCCAGGGAGCTGAAGATCGACGTCATCACGGAAGGCGTCGAGCACTGGGACCAGCTGCAGCTGCTCAAGAAGGTGGGCTGCTACACAATTCAGGGGTTCCTCTTCGACCGGCCCATGCCGAAGGAAGAGTTTGAGAAGAGGCTGGAGAGGAAGATCTACGATCCTGCGAAGATCAAGGATGCGTGAAAAGAAAGCGTGCCCATTTTCATTTTGTAAATCAATGGTAATAAAAAAGCGTGCCCTATTTCATTGTACAAAATGGAAACGGGCACGCTTTCTTTTCTCTTATTTTCTTCAGCTCATGTTTTGCTCTTCCACAATCCTCACAGCCTGATACCTCTCGCGGAGCTTCGGCTTGTCGATCTTTCCGGTGGCATTGCGGATGACATCCGCGAAGATAATCTTCCGCGGGCGCTTGTAGCGGGGAAGATCCACGCAGAACTGGTTCACTTCGTCCTCCGTCAGCTCCATCCCTTCTTTCACCTGGATGATCGCAGCCGCGATCTCGCCGAGACGCTTGTCCGCGAGGCCGATGACGGCCACATCGTGGATCTTCGGATGCGCGGCAAGGAAGGCCTCGATCTGCACCGGATAGAGGTTCTCGCCTCCGGAGATGATGACATCCTTCTTTCTGTCCACGAGGAAGATAAATCCGTCCTCGTCCTGTCTCGCCATATCTCCGGTATGCAGCCAACCGTCTTTGAGCACCTCGGCGGTCGCTTCCGGATCGTGGTAATATTCCACCATGACGCCCGGTCCCTTGACACAGAGTTCTCCGACATCGCCCTGCTCCACGGGTTTATCCGACTCATCCACGATCTTCG
>CACZQS010000088.1 GCA_902783325.1 uncultured Lachnospiraceae bacterium | reverse complement strand
GACAATCCTGATCTCTCCCGAAGTCGGCTGCAGCAGCCGGTTTGCCAGCTTAATCAGCGTTGTTTTTCCACTTCCGTTCGGCCCCAGCAGGCCGACAATCCTGCCGCTTTCCAACTGAAGGTTGATTCCCTTCAGCGCGGTAACTTTTCCATAGCTCTTTACCAAATCCGTGCATTGAAATATTACATCCATGACTTTCTATCTCTCTCCTGCTGCACTTCCGTCATTCTCTTTCTTTTAATCTGGTTTCCACCTCATCGAGGATCTGTTTCTCCGTTAATCCAAGGCTCTTCAGGTTGTCAATCAGCTCGCGGATGCTTTCCGCTGCCAGTTCTCCCCTCAGAGTGCTGATGAGATTCTTATCCTGCGTCACAAACTTCCCGGTGGTTCTGACTGTCTCAAGCAAACCATCCCGCTCCAGCTCCGCAAGCGCTCTTTGCATCGTGTTCGGGTTTACTCCCGCCTCCAGAGCCAGTTCCCGGACTGCCGGAACCCTGCTCCCCGGCGGGTATCCTCCACTTGCAATCTCAGTCTGGAGCACCCGGATGATCTGCTGATAGATTGGTTCCCCGTTCTTAAAAGCCCACTTCATAATTATCTCTCAATTTGTATCACTGTGCTACTGTATTACGCGCTTAATACAATGACACTATACTGCTAATATCGGAGTCTGTCAACATATTTCAGTGATCCTGCTTTACAAATCGGAGCGGGTCATACAAATAAGAATGCTTCACTGGCGGAAAAAGAGAGCGGCTCACTATGAGCCGCTCTCCCGCAAAATCTGCCACCGAAAATGAGTCTTCACGGGAATAGTCTTTACGACAGCCTCTTCGTCTTCGACCAGGTCGGGGAATACCCGCCCCAGCTCTTGTTTTGTCCGGAGATGACGCTGACAGAATATTTCGTGCCTCTGGGATGTTAGGAGGGTAACCCCCTGTCTCGTCATATGTCCACTTGTCTTCTTATGAAAAATTCCTCACATAAGGATCGTCCGCAGTGCAGGGTCTCCATCCCTCGCAGGCCCCGCCGTTCGGATTGCCGGTCTTCATGAAGTTTGTCCACGCGTCCAGCATTTCCCTGCTCAGCGCATAGTCGCGTTCTTCCATCGGCCGCCAGCAGCGTCCCAGGGTGCCGAAGGTGTACCACAGCTCCGCCGAATGGAATGCCGGCACGCTCTTCCCGTCTTCATCGGGCAGCTCCCGCGTCATGACATAGCAGTAAGCGTCAGGTCCTCCGGCGCTTTTGGATTTTTGGCAGAACACTTCCGACGCCGTGAGCAGCATGCCGGGCACACCCATCGCGCGGTCCTCGTCCGTCGTGCCGAGATCGTCCGTGACGCAGCCGGCCATATAGGGAATCCGGTGCATCGCGCCTGCTTTATAGACATCCCGCACATTCTTCTTTAGGAGAACTCCGTCCACGTTCGGGACAATTCTCAGGAAATCCCCGCCTTCCTTATCCTCACCGGACATTACTCGCTGCATGATTTCGCCGTCGAGCTGATTTTTGCATTTCAGAACAGTTTCCGCGGGCAGCGCACGCATTTCCGAAAGGCTCTTCACCCCGGCGATCTCCGCGAAGCGCTTTCCGTAATTCTCCTCCTCGGCAAGCGTGGGAGTCGCCACGAATCTTTCTTCCGCCTGAACACCACTCATGAGAATCGCTTTCGCGATCATGCCCTCCGTCATGGACGATGAGACCAGCACCTGTGTGCTCATGCAGCCCGCGGACTGGCCGAATACGGTGATGTTGTCCGGATCGCCGCCGAAAGCCGCAATGTTGTCACGCACCCATTTCAGTGCCTCGATCTGGTCAAAGATCCCGTAATTCCCGGAGATGCCTTCTTCATTTTCGGCGTCAAGCCACGGATGCGCCAGGAATCCGAGTGCGCCGCAGCGGTACTCGATCGTCACGAGTATGACGCCCCTTTCGGCGTAGGCCTCGCCGTCAAACTCGATCTCGGAGCTGTAGCCTCCCCCGAAGCCCCCGCCGTGAATCCAGAATGCGACCGGCAG
>CACZQS010000087.1 GCA_902783325.1 uncultured Lachnospiraceae bacterium | reverse complement strand
ATTTTCCATCGCAAGTATCATGGATCCGGAATTGTAGCGGGACGGCGGTTTGGTCTCGCCTTCCTTGATCCTGTATCCATCGACCGGAAGAAGCGCGCCCTTCTTGAGCTTCTTAAGTCTCTCCGCGGTTTCTTCGGATGCGGGTCTGAAGCCTCCGTCTTCCTTTGAATCCGCGTCGGACGTGCTTCGGGCATCCGCTTCCTTCCTGTTCCCGAGAACCTTGAGATAGCCTTCCTCCTTGAGGACTCTGGCATTTGCAAAGAAATGCTCCCTGCCGACGAGGAACTCGGCGGCCGTTTTCTCATATACGGCGGGAGGGTAAAACACACTTAAGAACCTTCTGCAGATCTGCTCATAGACCCGCCTGGAGAGATCACTTAAGGATCCCAGGGCCGGCATTCCGGAGCCGGTGGGAATGATGGCGTAGTGATCGGTGATGGCCTTGTCGTTCGTATAGCGGGTCCGCCCGATCTTCTTCCACGAATCGGAGCTGAGAACCTCCTCGGCAAAAGCCGAGACGGCGCCGACCTTCTTAAGACCCTGCAGATGGTTCCCGATCGTCTTTGCGACAGCCGTGGAGAGCACGCGGGCATCCGTTCTCGGATAAGTCGTGAGCTTTTTCTCGTACAGCTCCTGGGCGATCTTCAGAGTCTGGTCCGGAGAGATCTGGAACATCCTGGAACAGTCATTCTGCAGCTCCGCGAGGTTGTAGAGCAGCGGCGGGTTCTTTTTCTCGGTCTTCCTGCTGACCGAAAGCGTCTCCGCCGTACGGCGGCCCTCACTGTCCGTGACGCTGTTCAGTGAATCGACGAGAGCCTCCGCGTCCTCCTTCTTTCGGAACCCGTTCTCCTTATAGAGCCGGGGAGAATTCTCCCAGGCACTCCCCGGAGACACTCTCCACTCCGCCTCGATGCCGTCGAAGCTCCCGATCACTCTGTAGAACGGCTCCTTCACAAAGCTGCGGATCTCCCGCTCTCTCCGCACCACCATACCGAGCACGCAGGTCATCACCCGTCCGACGGCCACCGCCGACCATTTCTCCTGCCGGAAATCGCAGATGCTTCCTCCGTATTTCAGAGTCAGCACACGGGAAAAATTGATGCCCATGAGGTAGTCTTCTTTTGCCCGAAGATATGCGGACGCCGCCAGGGAATCATAGTCGCTCAAGGGCTTCGCCTCGCGGATCCCGCGGGCGATCTCCTCCTCCGTAAACGAATCGATCCAGACCCGTCTCCGGTCCTTCGATGCCACGCTTTTCGGGGACATCATCTCCACCAGGCGGTAGATGTACTCCCCTTCCCGTCCCGAGTCGGTGCAGACATAGATCCGCTCCACGTCCGGTCTTGCGAGCAGGGAGCTCACCGTCCGGAACTGATTCGCGGACGACTCTATGATTTCGTACTTGAAGTCCTGCGGCAGAAAAGGAAGGGTCGAAAGGCTCCATTTTTTATATTTCGGATCATAGACTTCCGGATAGCTCATCGTCACGAGATGCCCGAAGCACCACGTGACGATGTATTGGTCATTCTCTATATATCCGTCCCTGCGTCCGGAAGTAAGGGAGAGCGCTTTTGCGAACTCCTGGGCAACCGATGGCTTTTCCGCAATAAATAACTGCTTCCCCATCTTTATTTCTTCGTGATGTATCCGAGCGCTTTGAGCATCTCCGCGCATTCCAGAGCCCCGCCGGCCGCGCCGCGGAGAGTATTGTGGCTGAGTCCCACAAACTTCCAGTCAAAAATGTTGTCCGTGCGCAGACGTCCGATCGAGATGCCCATGCCGCCTTCGTAATTGACGTCAAGGGCGACCTGCGGGCGGTTGTCCTCCTCGAGATACTGGATAAACTGCTTCGGTGCGTGCGGAAGAGCGAGCTCCTGCGGCTTTCCGGAAAAAGAGCGCAGTTTTTCAATCAGCTCCTCCTTTGTCGGGCTCTTCTTGAAGTTCAGGAACACGGAGGCCGTGTGACCGTTGAGGACGGGCACGCGGATGCACTGGGAAGTGATCCTGAGAGACCCCTGATACTTGACGATCTCGCCATTTTCAATATGCCCGAATACCTTGAGAGGCTCCTGCTCGGACTTTTCTTCCTCACCGCCGATATAGGGGATGATATTGGCGTTCATCTCGGGCCAGTCCTTAAAGGTCTTTCCCGCGCCTGAGATCGCCTGATAGGTGCTGACCACCACTTCCTCCGGTTCGTATTCCGCCCACGCGGCGAGCGCCGGCGTATAGGACTGGATCGAGCAGTTCGGCTTGACCGCGATAAATCCGCGCTCTGTTCCGAGGCGCTTCTTCTGGAAAGGGATCACCTCAAAATGCTCCGGATTGATCTCCGGCACCACCATCGGGACATCCGGCGTCCAGCGGTGGGCGCTGTTGTTGGAGACAACGGGAGTCTCTGTCTTCGCGTACTCTTCTTCAATGGCGCGGATCGCCTCTTTATCCATGTTGACGGCTGAGAAGACGAAATCCACCTCTGAAGTGATTCCCTGAACGTCCGCGACGTCCCGGATCACCATCTTCTTTACGCTCTCGGGAATCGGCTCATCCATCTTCCATCTTGCGCCGACGGATTCCTCATAGGTCTTTCCGGCACTCGATGCGGAAGCCCCGAGCGCGGCGATCTCAAACCACGGATGATCGGCGAGCAGCGTGATGAAGCGCTGTCCTACCATACCGGTTGCTCCTAAGATTCCAACCCTCAATTTCTCACTCATATCTTCACCCTCCTTATCCGATAAAAATGATTCAGGTATCAAAAGAGAGGCCTTTGATACCTTCGCCCTGCTTTTGACAAGCAAATCACAGTTTATATTTGCCTTAATTCGTTAAGTATTTTCCGGCTTCCTCAAGAGCCGCTTCCATATCTCCGGGAGCGCCCTTCGTCATCCGTTTCTCCACACATTCCTTAAGGGAAATCGCCTCATAGACATCCTCATCGAAGGCCCCGCTCACGGAGCGGTACTTCTCGAGAGGCAGTTCATCTAAGGAGCAGCCCTCCTCCATCGCAAGCAGCACCAGTTTCCCTATAATGGTGTGGGCATCCCTGAAGGGAACGCCTTTCCGCACCAGATAGTCCGCCGCGTCCGTGGCATTGGAAAAGCCGGCTGCAGCCGATGCCGCCATCCGGTCCTTCTGAAATGTCGAGGTCTGAAGCATGCCGCTCATGAGGCGTATGCACCCTTTCGCCGTGTCGATGGCATCGAAGCTCAATTCCTTGTCTTCCTGCATGTCCTTGTCATAAGCGAGCGGAATCCCCTTCATCACGACAAGCAGGGATTCCAGCGCCCCGTAGACGCGTCCCGTCTTCCCGCGGATGAGCTCGGCGATATCCGGATTCTTTTTCTGCGGCATGATGCTGCTGCCTGTGGCATATGTGTCATCCAGCTCGATAAACCGGTACTCGTTCGAATTCCAGATGATGATCTCTTCCGAGAGTCTCGAAAGGTGCATCATCACAATCGAGAGCGCGCCCAGATACTCAATCAGGTAGTCCCGGTCCGAGACGCCGTCCATAGAGTTGCGGCAGGCCGCGTCAAATCCGAGAAGGGACGCGGTGTATTCCCTGTCAAGGGGATAGGTTGTACCCGCGAGAGCCCCGCTCCCTAAAGGGCACTCATTCATCCGCTCGCGGATGGAACGGATCCGCTCTTTGTCCCTCCGGAACATCTCGAAATAGGCTCCGAAATGATGGGCGGCCGTGACAGGCTGCGCTTTCTGCAGATGGGTAAACCCGGGCATGTATGTGTGCAGGTTGTCCGCCATGATCCCGTGAATGACTTCAAGGAGTCCGTGAAGAAGCTCTGCCGTCTCGTCGATCTCATCCCGGATATAGAGCCTCATATCAAGAGCGACCTGGTCATTCCGCGAGCGGCCTGTGTGAAGCTTTTTGCCGGCTTCCCCGATCCGTTCCGTGAGCTGCGCCTCCACAAAGCTGTGGACGTCCTCATAGTTTCCGCTGATCTCAAGCTTCCCGCTCTCCACATCCTGCATGACGGAGTCGAGACCCTTCAGGATGCTGTCCCGCTCCTCCTCGGTCAGTATGCCCTGCTTCGCGAGCATCTTCACATGGGCCTCAGATCCGCGGATGTCCTGCGGAAACAGCCGCTTGTCAAACGGAAGAGACTGATTAAAGCGGTAGACGAGCTCATCCGTCTCTTTTGTGAACCTTCCTCCCCAAAGCTGTGCCATAAATAAATACTCCTGAAAAAATTTTCCTTAAAAAAGAATAGGTAACATTATAATTCATCATTCGCGATTTCGCAATCGTTACTGTTTACGACCCCTTAAGCTTTCGTGCTGCAGACCATCACCGTTTCGAGAAAACGCAGCCGCAGTAATTCTGCCTGTAAAGGCCGTATTTAGCGGACAGCTCCACGGATCTGGCATATCCGCCCTTCTTCTTGAAATCACACGGGAGAAACGGAACACCGTACTGTCTGCCGGCCTCCTCGCCCACTAAGTTCAGGACAGCGGCATTTTTTAATGGGGAAATGGTAAGTGTCGTCGTGAAATAGTCAAAGCCGCCCGGATGCACTGTCCGGCCCGCCTTGTCTCTCCACCCCTCCTTCGCAGCCCTCGCCGTCTCGAAGAGCCGGAGGCGGAAGCAGATCTCACACCGGGAAGTGCCTTCCTTTGCGTTCTCATGACCGCGGACTGCTTTAAGGAAGCGCTCTCCTTCAAACGGTCCCTCCCGATAGGTGACAGGGTGAATAAACTCCATCTCCCGGATCAGTCTCGCCAGCTCGTCCGCCCTCTTCCGGTACTCTTCCTCATCCGTGATATTCGGATTGTAATAATAGGCCGTGATCTCAAAATACCGGGACAGGTATTCCAGGACATAGGAGCTGCAGGGCGCACAGCATGAGTGCAGAAGGAGGCGCGGTACACGCCCCTCCTTCTCAAGATCCGCTATAATCGCATCCAGTTCTCTCTGGTAGTTTCTTGCCTGCATGATGCTCCTTATCTGATATGGAACTTTCTCATGAGCGACAGCATCCGCGTCCCCATCGGCATCGCCCGGATCTCGTCATCGGTAAGATCCGTGATCTTTCCGTAGACAGCAAAGTAAACAATGATTCCTATTATGACTGCCGCGACGAGGAGCAGCGCGCTGAAGAGATACCGCTCGAAGACGGATGGGATCAGCAGCGTGGGAATCCAATACACGGCCGCGACCGCCGCTCCCATGACCAGGGAAGCCTTAAGCGGAGTCAGGAACTTGCGGAAATCCGGCAGATACCCGACGCGCGACCTGATGGCCAGCAGATTAAGGATCAGCACGACGAAGGAGTAAACGACCATGGCAATCACGACGCCGTAGATGTGAAGGTTCAGCGGCCCCACGGTGACCAGCATGATGAGCACATTCACCGCGAGGGCGATGGCTGCATTTCTTACCGGAATGGCAGGGAATCCCAGACCCTGCAGCACGCCGTTCGTCACGGTTGAAAGCGAATAGGCTATGACCGACACGGCACTCCAGCTGAGGAGCTCCGCGGCTCCGGCCACGGCGCCGGACGGATAGAGTGCGAACATCACCGGATAGGATAAGATGGCGATTCCGACCGCAGCCGGTATGGCGATGAACATCGTAAGCTTTACACATTCATCGATCTTCCCGATCGCATCGTCCTTTCTGGATTCCGCCATCGAAGTGGCGACGGCCGGAATCAGGGCTGTGGACGTCGCGGAGGCAAGCGCGATCGGAATGTTGATGATCGGACGGACCCTGTATCCGAAGAGACCGTACAGCTTGCTGATCAGGTTTGCGGAAAACCCGTGAGTCGCGGCCAGATTCGTGAAAATGACCTGGTCCACAACAGCCGTCATATTGTACACACAGGTGGCGAGAATAATCGGCGTGCACATCAGGAGGATGTCCTTAAATACATCCTTATAGGATTCCTCCTCATCATGGACATCTCTGGCAATACGTCCGTCGATAATCTTTTTGCTCACACCATAGGCGATCAGCATGATGACAAGTCCGGTGAGGACGCCCATTCCCGTTCCGAAGGTGCCTCCGGCGGCGCCGTACTTTCCGGTCAGGTTCTCGTCTCCGAGATACGGCCTCGTGAGAATATAGGCCATCAGCACGGAGAAAACCGCATTCATGATCTGCTCGGCCACCTGGGAGACGGCCGTCTGCTTCATTGTGTTATGAGCCTGGAAAAATCCACGGAATACGCCTAAGAAACCGGACAGGAGAATCGTCGGGGCGAGAACCCTGAGGGCGAGCACGGCATCCGGCTGCTTTGCGAGGATGAAGGGTGCTCCGAAAAAGGCGATCAGGGCCCCGGCTCCTCCCACTACAAGCACATAGAAAAATGCCGCCTTGAAAACCTTCTGGGCATTCCTGTACTCACGTCTCGCCAGCCGTTCCGCCATGACCTTGGAAACGGCGCTGGGAATACTGTAGGACGCGATCAGAAGAATGATCGTATACCACTCATATGCGAACTGATAGTAGCCGTCGCCCAGATCCCCCATCATCGCGTGGAGCGGGCTCCTGTACAGCAGTCCGATCACACTGGAAATCATCTGGGCCGTCATGAGAAAAGCTGCCTGTTTGACGACTTTTCCTTTGCTTTCAGCCATTCCCTTTTTGCTCCTTATTGATTACCTTATTTCCCAGTCAACAGGTTCAATTCCTTTTGACTGCAGATACGCGTTGCACCTTGAGAAAGGTCTGCTCCCGAAAAACCCGCTGTAAGCGGAAAATGGAGACGGATGAGCGGATTCAATGACAAAATGCTCCGGGTTTGTGATCATCTCGCGCTTCTTCCTTGCCTGGCTCCCCCACAGAATGAAAACCATGGGACGGCTCTGGCGGGCAAGCACCTCGATCGCGGCATCCGTAAAGGTCTCCCATCCGATCCCTTTATGGGAATTCGCCTGGTGAGCCCTCACGGTTAGCACGGTATTCAGCAGCAGGACGCCCTGCTCCGCCCAGTGCGTGAGGTCTCCGCTCGAAGGAATCTCATACCCCAGATCATCATGGAGTTCTTTGTAGATATTCACGAGAGACGGAGGAATCCGGATGCCTCTGTGCACAGAGAAGCACAGGCCGTTGGCCTGCCCTTCCTCATGGTAAGGATCCTGCCCCAATATGACAGCCTTGACATTTTCAAGAGGCGTATAGGCGAATGCATTGAAGATATCCGCACTCGGCGGATAAATCACCCGCGAATTATACTCACTCAGTACAGTCTGATAGAGCTCTTTATAATACGGTTTGCGAAATTCCCCCTTCAGGGCTTCCGCCCACCCTCCGCTTATTGCCATCTGATGTCTCCCTTTTTTCTAGAGCCTCACAGGCACTCCACGTCTTTCAAGATACTCCTTCACTTCCCGGATGCTCAGTTCCTTGTAATGGAACAGAGAAGCCGCGAGGGCCGCGTCAGCGCCTCCTTCGGTGAGCGCCGTATAAAAGTCTTCCAGGGAGCCGGCTCCTCCGGAAGCGATCACGGGGACGTTCACGGCATCCGAGATTGCCCTCGTCAGGGGAATGTCGTATCCGTTCTTTGTCCCGTCCGCATCCATGGAGGTGAGCAGGATCTCGCCCGCTCCTAGCGAAACCGCGCGCTTCGCCCATTCAACGGCGTCAATCCCGGTATCTTCGCGGCCTCCCTTGACGTACACCGTCCATCCGTTCCCGTCAGCGCGTCTTCTCGCGTCAATCGCCACGACGATGCACTGGTTCCCGAATTTCGCTGCACCTTCCCGGATGATCTCCGGATTTCTCACAGCCGCGGAATTGACGGAAATCTTGTCCGCCCCTTCCCGAAGGATCGCTCTCATGTCCTCTACGGTCCGGATTCCCCCGCCGACGGTAAACGGAATGAACACCTGCTCCGCCACGCGGCGGACCATATCGACGACGGTGTTCCGGCTGTCGGACGTCGCGGTGATATCAAGGAAAATGAGCTCGTCGGCGCCTTCTTCGTTATAAACCCCGGCGATCTCGACGGGATCCCCGGCATCAGCAAGGTTCACAAAGTTGACTCCCTTGACGACCCGTCCGGCATTGACATCCAGACAGGGAATGATTCGCTTGGTCAGCATAAAAGCACCTCCCTAATTTCCCTGTTCCCTTATGAAGTCCTCAGGAAGTTTTTAAGGATGCGGATCCCGACCTCCCCGGACTTTTCCGGATGAAACTGCGTCGCGTAGATCTTTCCTTTCTGCACCGAAGCGTGGAACAGATTGGAATACTCGGACACAGCGCGGACCACGCGGGGATTCCGGGCTTCGCAGTAATATGAGTGGACAAAGTAAACATAGGAAGAGCCCGGTATTCCGTCAAAGAGGTCTCCGTCATTCATCAGATGAATGGAGTTCCATCCGATCTGCGGAATCTTGCAGCCCTCCTTTTCACGGAACCGCCTGCATCTCCCCTGAAGGAGGCCTAAGCCCTTTACACCGGGGCTCTCCTCGCTCTCCTCAAAGAGAAGCTGCATGCCGACGCAGATCCCCAGAAACGGAATCTCATTTTTAACGACATCGCGGATCACCTCGTCCATGCCGTAACGGACCAGATTCCCCATGGCATCGCCGAAATTTCCCACTCCGGGAAGCACAACATGATCCGCAGATAGAATTACCTGCGGATCTGATGTAATCAGAGCTTCTTTACCGAGGAAATGAAAGGCCTTCTCGACACTCCTCACATTTCCCGCATCATAATCAATTATCGCAATCATAATAGTAAAGTATATCACGTGAGCCCGCATTCCGCAAAGAAAAGTCTGTCAGAGCTCAACGCAGCGTTCGATCGTAAACCAGAAGGCGACGCCATTTTCATAGTTCTTCACGCCGCACAGCTGGTGGTGGCCGTCCATAATGGCCTTCACGATGGACAGTCCGATCCCGGATCCTCCGTATTCCCTGGTCCTCGCCTTATCCACTTTGTAGAATTTCTCGAAGACGTGATCGATGTCTTCGTCGGGGATCGGCTGGCCGGTATTGAACACGGTGGTTCTGGCCACGGTTCCGGTCAGTTCAATCGTGATGTCGATGCGCTTCTCGCCTTCTGCGTGATGGAGCGCGTTGCTGATATAGTTCGTCACGACCTCCTCGATCTTGAACTCATCGCCCCAGACATAGACCGGTTCCTTCTGCAGAAAGGTCAGGACAGCGCCCGCTTCGTCAATCATGATCTGCATGCCTGCGATCACCCCGCGGATGAGTCCCGCCAGGTCAAAGCGGTCCATGACGGTCTGGTCGTTTCCGAATTCCAGCTGATTCAGCGTGAGAAGCTTCTTGACCATGGTATTCATCTTGGAGGCCTCGTCGATGATCACGTCGCAGTAGAAATCGCGGCTCTCCGCGTCCTCCGCAACGTTGTCTTTCAGCCCCTCCGCATAGCCCTGGATCAGAGCGATCGGCGTCTTAAGCTCATGGGAGACATTGTTCAGGAATTCTTTCCGGACCTCGTCAACCTTCGTCTTCCGCTCGTTATCCCTCTGAAGCTCCACGTTGGCTGATTTCAGCTCGGAGATCGTCTTTTCGAGCTCATCGGACATCTTGTTGAAGCTGTAACCCAGCTCTCCGATTTCATTCGTGTCATTACCCGTATAATGAACGTCGAACTCCTGATTCGCCATGCGCCGCGCCTGCTCGGTCAGCAGCGTGATCGGCATAGTGTAGCGCTTCATGACCAGGGATATGATGAATATGCTCACGATAATCACCGCAAAGCCGACGATCACGAAGAAAACCATCGACAGCCTGGCCGTGTTCGTGATGCTCTCAAGAGGGGTCGCGATAATAAACCAGTCCCCGTCGGAGAGCCTTCCCCACATCTCGAGGTAGGTCACATCCACTTTCCTGTCATGCGTCTCCTGAATCGTATAGAGCTCCGTCTCCTTTACGACATTGATGTTGTCCCTGTAAAACCCGGCATAATATCCGAACAGTCTGGTGACGTAATTCAGGCCGTCGTAGCTGGTGGACTCATAGGAGACAAATTCGGAGTCCGTGACCGTGATGCGGATGTTGTCCTGCTCCGCTATCTGGTAGAGTTCCTTGGAAAAATCGCTGTAATCATCAGTCAGGGCGTCGATCTTCTTGTAGGTGCTGAGCAGCTTCCCGATCTTATTCTGTCTGTAAAATGGCGCCAGTCCGAAGTAAGTGGCCGTGCCGATCATGGCGAGGGCGCAGATGATGATCGCCGCGAGAATCAGGGACAGCTCCGTCCTCATGGAACTCTGTTTTGTTTTAAATCCTTCTTTCCCGCTCTTCTTCATCTTCTTTTTGTTCCGCTCATTTATGACGCATCTGCGGCAGACGGCTCGAACTTGTAGCCCATTCCCCAGATTGTCTTGATCAGATTGCCCTTTTCACCCATCTTGCTTCGCAGCTTCTTGACGTGCGTGTCTATGGTCCGGGCATCTCCGAAATAATCGTAATTCCAGACTGCGTTCAGGATCTTCTCCCTGGAAAGGGCAATTCCCTTATTCTCCACAAAATAAGAAAGAAGTTCAAACTCTTTAAAGGAGAGCTCCACATTTCTGCCGTCTATCGTCACCTGGTGCGCTGTCTTGTCTATGCGGATACCGGCGGCCTCGATCACTTCCTCCGCGCTCGCCGCTCCGGATCTTCTCAGGACCGCATCCACTCTCGCCACAAGAATCTTAGGAGAAAACGGCTTGGAGATGTACTCATCCACTCCCAGGTTGAAGCCCAGCAGCTCATCCCTCTCGTCGCCGCGTGCCGTCAGCATGATGATCGGCACTTTGCTGTACTGCCGGATCTCTCTCAATACCTTCCATCCGTCCATCTTCGGCATCATGACGTCGAGCAGGATCAAAGCAATCTCCTTCTCCTTGAAGAAGATATCCACAGCTTCCTCTCCGTCTGCCGCCTCCAGTACTTCATAGTCCTGCTTCTCCAGGAAATCCCTCACGAGCTTCCTCATGCGGCTCTCATCATCCACTACCAGTATCTTGAGTTTATCCATAGAT
>CACZQS010000086.1 GCA_902783325.1 uncultured Lachnospiraceae bacterium | reverse complement strand
GACAGAGCCTTGTGCTTCAGAAGAATCGCCTTCGGGAAGCCGGTGGTTCCGGAGGAATAATAGATCGCGCCGTAATCCTTGTCCTCAATGAGGATCTTCGGCTGCGTGGAGGAGCTGTTGGAAGCCCCCCTGTAATAATCTTCCGCGTAGCTCGGGCAGGAATCGCCGACATAATAGAGGAGTTTGTCTTTAAGATGCGGGGCGATCTCCTCGATCCGCCCTATAAACTCGGGTCCGTAAAACACGACGTCCGTGTCCGCAAGCTTCAGGCAGTAATCAATCTCCTCTCCCGTAAAACGGAAATTCAGCGGAACAACAATCGCCCCGGATTTCAGGATTCCGAAATAAATCGGCAGGTATTCCAGGCAGTTCATGAGCAGAATCGCGCATTTCTGTCCTTTGGAAATGCCGCGTTCCAGCAGCATATTGGCGACCCGGTTTGCCTTCTCGTCAAAGACGGACCATGTGATCTGTCTCCTGTAAAATGACGACTGCGTAGGCTGGATCAATTCATACTCTTTCCATGTAACCCTCTGTTCTTCCCTGATTTCGGGGTTGATCTCCACGAGTGCGACCTCGTCGCCGTAGAGTTTGCTGTTCCGCTCAAGCAGATCTGTGATCGGCATGCTTAAACCTCTCTTTCACGTTTTCAGTGCAACGCGTCAAAGCGCTACAGTGTCCATTATAGGAAAGAGGTCCTCTTCTGTCAATCTCGGCTTTTATGTCCTTCACGGTTTGCTCATGATTTCGGTATTTACTATGCCGCATCAACGTGCTAAAATGAGGAAATTGGCGACAAGGCCAAGGTATTCCATTTCTAAAGAAAACGAGGAAACTTACAATGAAACAACTGATGCTGGGCAATAAAGCCGCTGCCAGAGGACTGTACGAGGCGGGTGTATGCTTCGCCTCCAGCTATCCCGGCACCCCGAGCACGGAGATCACGGAAGAGCTCGCGAAGTACGACGACGTCTACAGCGAATGGGCCCCGAATGAGAAGGTGGCCATGGAGGCGGCTTTCGGAGCTTCCCTCGCCGGGAAGCGCTCCTTCTGCGCCATGAAGCACGTCGGTCTCAATGTTGCAGCCGACCCGCTCTACACGATGTCCTACACCGGGGTCAATGCCGGCATGGTCATCGCCGTTGCCGATGACCCGGGCATGCATTCCTCCCAGAACGAGCAGGATTCGCGCCACCACGCCATCGCCTCCAAGGTTCCCATGCTGGAGCCCTCGGATTCCGCAGAGTCTTTAGCTTTCGCAAAGCTCGCCTATGAGATCTCGGAAGAATTCGACACTCCGGTTCTTCTCAAGATGTGCACCCGCGTGGCCCATTCCCAGTCCGTAGTCGAGACCGGAGAGCGCAAGGTTCCCGTCAAGGCTTACGAGAAGAATATCGCGAAATACGTCATGATGCCGGGTATGGCGAAGCGCCGTCATCCTGTTGTCGAGGAGCGCACGAAGAAACTGATCCAGTATGCGGAGGTCTCCGGAATCAACCGCGTCGAGATGGGCGGAACGAAGCTCGGCATCATCACCTCCTCCACTTCCTATCAGTATGTCCGGGAAGTCTTCGGTGATTCCGTCTCGGTCCTCAAGATCGGCATGACCAATCCTCTGCCGGAGATGCTGATCCGCGAATTCGCATCCAAAGTGGAACGCCTCGTGGTCGTCGAGGAACTCGATCCGATTATTGAAAACCACGTCCGCGCTTTGGGCATCCCCGTATCCGGGAAAGACCTTCTCCCGATCTGCGGAGAATTCTCGCAGAACATGATTGCGAAGGCACTGGGCGGCGAAGTTCATGAGGGCCGCCGCTTAAGCGACGAGATCCCGATGCGCCCGCCGGTCATGTGCCCGGGCTGCCCCCACCGCGGCCTCTTCTACACACTTAAGAAGCTTAGCTGCACGGTTCTCGGAGACATCGGCTGCTATACGCTCGGCGCGGTCGCTCCTCTCGCCACGATTGAGACGACACTGTGCATGGGCGCTTCCGTCTCTTCGATCCACGGTTTCAATAAGATCCTCGGCAAGGAGTCCGAGGGCCGGACCGTCGCCGTCATCGGCGATTCCACCTTCATGCACTCCGGCATGACAGGGCTTGCCAACATCGCTTATAACGGAAGCAATTCCACCGTCATCATCCTTGACAACTCGATCACCGGCATGACGGGACACCAGCAGAATCCCACTACCGGCTACAACATCAAGGGTGATCCGGCCGGAAAGATCGACCTCGAATCGCTCTGCCGCTCTATGGGATTTAATCGCGTCTCCGTCGTGGATCCGTATAATCTCGCGGAGTGCGAAACCGTCATCAAGGAAGAGCTGAGCGCTGAGGAACCGTCCGTCATCATTTCCAGACGTCCCTGCGCCCTGCTCAAATACGTGAAGAGAAAAGCTTCTCTTAGAGTAAATCCGGATACATGCGTCGGCTGCAAATCCTGCATGCACATCGGCTGCCCCGCCATTTCCATAAAGGATGGCAAAGCCCGTGTCGACGAGACCCTCTGCGTGGGCTGCGGCGTCTGCACACAGCTCTGCAAATTAGGGGCATTTGAGAGCACAGGAAAGGAGGATTAAGAGATGGAAACAAAGAATATCATGATTGTCGGCGTCGGCGGACAGGGTTCCCTTCTCGCGAGCAAGCTGCTCGGATATCTCCTTTTAAATGAAGGCTACGACGTCAAGGTCTCCGAAGTGCACGGCATGTCCCAGCGCGGAGGCAGCGTCGTCACGTACGTCCGCTGGGGCGAACGCGTCGCATCCCCGGTCATCGACGAAGGCGAGGCGGACTGCATCGTCTCCTTCGAGCTTCTCGAGGCGGCCCGCACGCTGCCCTATCTCAAAAAGGACGGTACCATCGTCACGAACACCCAGCAGATCGATCCCATGCCGGTCGTGACGGGCGCGGCGGAGTATCCCGCCGGTCTCGAGGAAAAACTGAAGGCAAGCGGCGCGAAGGTTGATGCTCTCGACTGCGTCGCCCTCGCGAAGGAAGCAGGCGCCGTGAAGGCGGTGAACCTTGTCCTTCTGGGCCGTCTGTCCCATTACTTCGACTTCCCGGACGAGGCCTGGGAGAAGGCCATCGAGGCCTGTGTCCCGCCGAAATTCCTCGAGGTCAATAAAAAAGCTTTCCGGCTCGGAAAAGAGTACAGATAAAAACGACATCAAAGCACAAACAAGAAAGGATTTAAAGCATGGAAAGGTATTATCAGCAAGACATGGAATGCGCATCACGGGAAACCATGATCGCCGTGCAGAATGAAAAGCTGCTGAAACAGGTCCGGCATGTCTGGGAAAACGTCCCCTACATCCGGGCAAAGATGGAAGAAAAAGGCGTTACTCCCGATGACATCAAGTCGATCGACGATCTTCACAAGCTCCCGATGCTGTCAAAAGCTGACCTGCGAGATGCTTATCCTTATGGCCTCCTCGGCTGTGATCTGAAGAAATGCGTCCGCATCCATTCCACATCCGGCACCACCGGAAAAAGAGTAGTGGCATTTTACACTGCGGAAGACATCGAGCTTTGGAATCAATGCTGCGCCCGTGCGCTGGTTGCGGCCGGCGCAACGGATGAGGACGTCTGCCAGGTCTCTTACGGCTACGGCCTGTTCACTGGCGGGGCCGGCCTTGACGGCGGTTCCCACAAGGTCGGCTGCCTGACGGTCCCCGCCTCTTCAGGGAATACGGACCGCCAGATTATGTTCATTCAGGACCTGAACGCGACAATCCTGTGCTGCACTCCCTCCTATGCGGCCTATCTCTCCGAGAGGATGAAGGAAATGGGCCTCGGCCCCGACGACATTCCGCTCAAAGCCGGCATCTTCGGCGCGGAGGCCTGGTCCGAGGAAATGCGCCAGGATATCCAGAACACCCTGGGAATCAAGGCATTTGACATCTACGGACTCACCGAACTCTCCGGACCCGGAGTCTCCTTCGAGTGCTCCGATCAGAGCGGCATGCATATCAACGAAGATCACTTCTACCCGGAGATCATTGATCCCGATACCGGAGAAGTTCTTCCGGAAGGCTGCGAGGGCGAGCTGGTCTTCACGTCGCTCGACAAGGAGGCATTTCCTCTGCTCCGCTACCGCACCAGGGATATCTGTGTTCTCTCCCGCGAGAAATGCTCCTGCGGAAGAACCCTCATCAAGATGAAGAAGCCGAAGGGCCGCTCGGACGACATGCTGATCATCCGCGGCGTCAACGTCTTCCCGTCCCAGATCGAGACCGTTCTCCTCAACCACGGCTACGCGGCCAATTACCAGATTCTCGTCGGCCGCGTGAACAACACGGACACCCTGGAGGTTCTCGTAGAAATGACGCCCGAGATGTTCACCGACAACCTCGGCGAGATCTCGAAGCGTCAGAAAGACCTGGTGGACGGCATGAAGTCCATGCTCGGCATCAAAGCCAAGGTCACACTTGTAGCCCCGAAGACCATCACAAGATCCGAAGGCAAAGCCGTCCGCGTGATCGACAACCGCAAGATCTGAAAAACGATCTGGAAAGGAGATGACTGATATGGCAATAAAACAGATTTCCGTATTTCTTGAAAACAGGCCGGGCACCCTTCAGAATATGACAAAGGAGATTGCCGACGCAAAGATTGACCTGCGCGCCCTCTCCGTCGCGGAGACCAAGGATTTCGGCATTGTCCGGATGATCGTCAATGACGTCTACGAGACAGCCACGGTCCTCAAGGATGCAGGTTATATCTGCAGCATGACTCCGGTCGTCGCCGTGCAGATCCCCGATGTGGTCGGCGGACTGAACAAGGTGCTGAGCGCCCTGAACGAGGTGTCCGTCAACGTCGAGTATATGTACGCCTCTCTCGCCGGCAAAGCGACCGGCTGCGCCTATATGATCCTCCGGGTCGAAGAAGTTGAAAAAGCCGAGGTCGCGCTGCGCGGGAAAGGCTTCACCCTCGCCTCGCAGGAAGCGATTTCAGAGATGTGAGGCAGGTCAGAACGACAGGTGACAAAAGGGGACAGGTGCATGTCACCTGTTCCCTTTTTTGTCACCTTTATCCTTGACTTTTTCACTACAACGCGTTAAACTGTCATAAGTTGAAGCGTCAGAGCGCTTTAATTTTACAAAAGATCAGATTAATTTATTACAAAAGGAGTACTGCATTATGGCCATCAAAGTAATTCTGCTGGTTGTTTTCTTCTCGGTCTTTATAGGAATCGGTCTCTACTGCCGGAGACATTCCACCGACGTGAACGGCTTCGTTCTCGGCGGCAGAAGTGTCGGTCCCTGGCTCACTGCTTTCGCCTACGGAACTTCCTATTTCTCAGCAGTCATCTTTGTCGGCTACGCGGGTCAGTTCGGGTGGAAGTACGGCATCGCCGCCACCTGGGCGGGGCTTGGCAATGCAATATTGGGATCCCTTCTGGCCTGGGTCGTGCTCGGACGCCGGACGCGCATCCTCACTCAGTATCTCGATTCCGCCACCATGCCGGACTTCTTCGGAAAGCGCTTCTCTTCCCCGGCACTCAAGATCGCGGCATCCGTGATCACCTTCATCTTTCTGGTTCCCTATACAGCCTCGCTGTACAACGGTCTGTCCCGCCTCTTCGGCATGGCGTTCAATGTGGATTATTCCGTCTGCGTCATCGTGATGGCCGTCCTGACCGGAATCTATGTCATCGCCGGCGGCTATATGGCGACCGCGATCAATGACTTCATCCAGGGCTGTGTCATGCTCATCGGTATTGTCGCCGTCATTCTCGCCGTCCTGAACAGCAAGGGAGGCTTCATGGCCGCTTATACGGCGATGGCAAATGTCTCGGATCCGTCAGTGACCGAAACCCCCGGCATGTTCGCGTCGTTCTTCGGCCCCGATCCGCTGAACCTCCTCGGCGTCGTCCTCCTCACTTCTCTCGGAACATGGGGACTCCCGCAGATGGTTCAGAAATTCTATGCGATCAAGAGCGAAAAATCCATCAGCACCGGGACAGTGGTTTCTACTTTCTTCGCCGTAATCGTCGCGGGCGGCTGCTATTTCCTCGGCGGATTCGGCCGTATCTTCGCGACACAGGAACAGGTCGCGGAAGCCGGATTCGACTCCATCGTTCCGACGATGCTCTCCGGTCTGCCGGATCTGCTGATCGCGATCGTGGTGATCCTTGTTCTCTCCGCTTCCATGTCCACGCTGTCCTCCCTGGTCCTTACCTCCAG
>CACZQS010000085.1 GCA_902783325.1 uncultured Lachnospiraceae bacterium | reverse complement strand
TATCCCGGCCGAGTGTCTCACGAAGGAGACTGAGGTAGAATTATATATGTCATGAAAAAGAAAGGGACAGGCGGCATTTGCCGCCTGTCCCTTTCTTTTTCACACCGTTTCAATATCTTCCTCAGCCTTCTCCTCCGCCTCATAGACCAGCTCCCCGAGGATCCGGATCAGAACATCCGGCTCCACCGGCTTGCTCAGATGCGCGTTCATGCCGGCCTGCATCGAGCGCTGCACGTCCTCGTCGAAGGCGTTCGCCGTCAGGGCGATGATCGGAATCTTCGCGGCGTCGTCCCTGTCCATATCGCGGATCTCCTGCGTCGCTTCCAGTCCGTCCATCTCGGGCATGCGCACGTCCATAAGGATCGCCGCATAGGTCCACTCGTCGCTGTCCTCAAACATCTCGACCGCGATCCTGCCGTTTTTGGCGTGATCCACCTCGATGTTCTCCATCTCGAGGATATCCGTCATGATCTCGGCGTTGATCTCCATGTCCTCCGCGAGAAGGATGCGGCGTCCCGTCAGATCCGCCCGCTTCTTTTCCTTGAAAAATGCCATATTGTTCCGCCGTGCGATCTGCTCGAACTGCTCGATCACATTCGCGGCAAAGAGCGGCTTCGAGAGAAAATTGTTCACGCCGATGCGCTGTGCCTCCTCATGAATGTCGTCCCAGTTGTACGCCGTGAGGACGACGACCGTGCTCTCGGCATCATACCGGTTCATGATCTCGGCGGACGCCTCCAGTCCGTTCATTCCAGGCATACTCCAGTCCATAAGCACCAGATTGTACGGCTTATGCTTGGTGTGCTGCACCTCCATCATGCGCAGGGCCTCTTCACCGCTCGTACAGATGTCGGCCCGGATGCCGACCTCGTCCAGCACCATCCTGGCGTGCTCGGCCGCGATCTTGTCGTCATCCACCACAAGCACGTGGAAAGCACTCGGATCAATCGAGGTCTCGAGGTCCAGACCCTTCTGGTCGGCTTTCCTCAGCGTCACCGTCACGGCAAATTCCGATCCGACGTTCTTTTCGGATTCGACGCTGATCGTACCGTTCATCATCTCGACGATGCGTTTCGTGATGGCCATGCCGAGTCCCGTGCTTCCGTATTTCGTCGTGCGGCTGCCATCCTCCTGGGAGAAGGTGTCGAAGATCTTGGGAATGAAGTCCTTGTCCATGCCGATGCCGGTGTCCCGGATCACGAAGCGCAGCGTGGACTGGTCCTCAAAGTCCGCCGTCCGCTCCGCGGTCAGTCTGATGCTTCCGGGCGCTTCCGTAAATTTGACGGCATTTGACAGAATATTGATGAGAACCTCTTTCAGCTTCATGTCGTCGCCGATAAAGGAGTCTCCCATATCGTTCAGGATGCGGCACTCGTAAGTGAGGCCCTTGTCGCTGCACTGGGACGTGACCATCGTGTTGATCTGCTCCAGCATGGCACTTAAGGAAAATACTTCTCTCCTCAGGACCAGACGTCCCGACTCGATGCGGCTCATGTCCAGGATATCGTTGATCAGATTGAGGAGATGCCTCGCGCTCGCGCCGATCTTCGTGAGATAATCCCTGGTCTGCCCGCTCAGCGTCTCATCGCGGAGAGCCAGCGTGTCGAGGCCGATGATCGCGTTCATCGGCGTGCGGATCTCATGGCTCATGCAGGACAGGAACGAGGTCTTGGCTTTATTGGCGTCCTCCGCCGAAGTGAGGGCCTCCGCCAGGGCCTCGCTCTTCGCCATGGCCTCACGCATCTCGGCATCGACATTTGTAATTCCGACGATGATGAAATGCTCGTCCGCCTCCATGAGGGAGATCTTCATGCTGACATAGACCGGTTCGTTCGCGCTGATCTCGCGGTAGGTCATCATAAAGGTATCCTTCCGGCTCAGAGCCTTCATCAGCGTCCGGCGGTCCATCGCCTCAAGGAACGCCTCCCGGTCCTCCGGATAGACGTTCTCGCTCATCTCCGCCTTGCAGTCACTGAAGAAATGCCACCCGCGCCGCATCTCGGACAGCGCGCTGTTCTCGCCGTTCCTGCGGTACTCGATGAACTCCTCCGTGTCCAGGTTGACGTAGAACATATCCGTATAATCCCGGGCCAGGGTCTGCGCGATGTGGGTGTACATGATGCCGGCATTGCGTGCGTTCTCGTAGTCTTCCCTGTTCATGATATCGTCATGGCGGATGCGCACATTATCCGTCGCATCCGAGCAGATGCCGAGGACGCACTCCCGGCCCACGTCATCGATGTACTTGAGCTTGGTGGTCTGGAACTGTCTGGGATTGCCGGCAGCATCCGGCACATCTTCAAAGAAAATAAACGGCTTATCCATAGAAAGAGCGATCTGGTCGTCCCTGATGAAATGCGCGGCGGTCTCGGGATCGAAAATCTCTGCATCGCTCAGTCCGATCACACTCTCCGGGGTTTCTTTATGGGCATAATCCGCAAACGCCTGGTTGCAGGCAAGATAGACTCCGGTCTTCGCATCCTTCGTAAAGGTCAGTCCCGGCATGTTGTCGAAAAGCGAGCTGATCGACTGTTTCAGCTCCGCGATCTTCCGGGCGGCCATCGCCTCGTCCTCCGCTTCGGTCAGCCGCTCTCCGAGCTTCTGCGTGTCCCGGTAATTGTTCAGCATCATGATGACGACCAGGACAAAGAGACCCAGGGAAACGGCGGAATAAAGCGTATTAGTGCTGGCAATGCTCTGCGCCTGCTCCTGAAGATAAGCCGCCCTTTCCTCTCTGACACTCTCAACCGAGTCGTCCGCCGGATGACTCTCATGGTACTCGAAGATGCGCTCCACCGCCTCGTTGGCGGCATTTTCCGTCGCCCTGGAGACCCACATCATGGAAGCAAAGAGCACCAGGACCAGAAGAAGGACCCACACGATCACCCGCTGACCGTATTCCCGATGCTCGTCATGACGAATCAGCACGCGGAAATAGATGAGGCCCAGTATGGACCAGACAATAAACAGGATATAGGATTCCGTCTCCATCGCATGAAACGGCAGGAGGCCCGGAATCAGCAGGAGCATTATGAAAACCACCATCAGCAGCATCCCGAGCATACCGGTATACTGCTCAGTGCGGTCATTTTCTTTCTGGGCACAGCGGAAAGCCCCGTGGGAGATCAGGCCGTAGATGATCGTCGCCCCGAGCGTAGTGACATCCACGATCCAGCCGATAGCCGTTCTTCCCAGAAACGGAATAAACAGGGATACGACGACAACTGCGAAAACTGCCTTGGACGGAATGCCGCGGCTGTTAAGCTTTGCGAGACTGCGCGGCGCTTCGCCTCCCCGTCCCGCCGCAAAGAGGAGACGGCTTAAGGCCAGCAGGTTTCCGATGAGGCTCGTCAGGATCACGGCGAAGAGCGAAATCATCAGCACCGTCACGCCGGCCTGCCCGAGATAGTGGTCCGCCGCGTAAAATGCCGGCACCGCTTTGATCCCTTTAAGATTCCCCATGTCCCTGATATAGGCAAGCCAGTTCTCGTATTCCGGCGGATAGGCGGAGACAGAGAGCAGGGACACAAAGAGATAGAGAAGCGTGGTGACCAGCACGGACGAGATCAGGATTCCGCGCACCTTCTTCACCGGGAAATCGTATTCCTCGGAAAAATGCGATATGTTTTCAAATCCGATAAATGCCCACGGCGAAATGGCGGCGATGCGCACGATCTGCGCAAACGCCCCCGATCCTTCCGTATAGAGCGGCGCGTAGCTGAACGCAGCTTCATGGCGGAAAATGGCGATCACCGCGCAGACCGCAAAGCCGACAGCAAAGGCAAAGGCCGCGACGATCATGATGCGGTTCGGAAGCCGCGAGCTATTCGCACACAGGAGGCCGATGAGGAGCAATGCACAGACGGACAGAAGCGCCTCGCCGAGCCACACGTCATACCCGAAAAACTGGTAACGGAACCCGAACTTGAAGGTATCTCCGAGGAAGAACCTCGCAAAAAGAGGAAGCGAGGTCACATTCGCCCACAGGATGGCCAGATAGGTCAGCAGCACAAACCAGAGGGCGACGAATCCGAGATCCTTCCCTCCGATATGCTTCTCAAACCCGTAGATTCCGCCTGCGTCAGGCAGCTTCCGGATCATGTACTGCAGATTCCAGGTGATCACAAGGATCACAACCATGCCGATCAGGAGTCCGAAGATCGTTCCCAGCACGCCGGCTTTCTGCAGATACGCGCTGCAGGTCACAATAAAGGATCCCCAGCCGATACTCGTGCCGATGGAGAACGCCCACATGCCAAGGGGCGTGAACCCGGGCTTAAGGCCGCCGGGAGAGCTGTCGCTGTGCAGCTTAGGGGAAGTGCCGGGTTTGCCGTATTCCATACCTGCCGCCTCTCTTTCCCGTTTTACTGTGAAAACAGAATAAACATGGGCCTTCAGGCTCAGTGGTTCATTGTTTTCACGTATGCAGGGTGCATCATCGCCTGCGAT
>CACZQS010000084.1 GCA_902783325.1 uncultured Lachnospiraceae bacterium | reverse complement strand
TTGACGTCCGGGTCTTGCGCAACGGGAAGCCGTGAATCGTGTCAGGGTGGGAACACAGCAGCACTAAGCGGAAGTTCTTGTGTGTCGTGAGGGTGCCTGGGCCGAGTTAACTGACGGGGTAACGTCTGTTGGTGAGGTTTCAGAGTGAGGCGCACGGTTTTTCATTTCTTCCGCATGCTTCTGATTCTCTCAATAAGAAGGAGACCCGTAAGAAGCGCCGCGATCGCAAAAAGCACAGCGATGAGGATAAAGATCCCGCCGCTGTTTTTTTGTGTCTTCGGCTTCTCGGTCTCAACCTTAGCGGCATCCGTAACGGTCCCCTCCTGCACGGATTCCTGCGGAGCCGCCGACAGAGTGGATGTCCTGTACTGCTCATCATACTCGGCAGCCGTCATCACCGCACTTCCGACCGGCAGCTTGTCGTAATAATAAGAGATGAGTACGCTCCCGTCCGACAGAGTCTGCGTCTCCATCGTCGTATCGTCCAAAGTGAATCCCTTGGGAAGCGTCACGGATCCTCCCGGCACTTCTAACTTGTCAAACTCGTTGAAGCCGTATTCGAAGAGATTCGCGGCGTCGACGAAGTCCGACTTATCCGGTCCGCGCATCAGGCAGACGATGAGCTTCCTTCCGTCCTTTTCGGCAGCTCCGATGTAGGTGCGCCATGCGGAATCGGTGTATCCGGTTTTCCCGGAAATGCAGGGCTCATAGTAGTACTCGCCGCCCTTTATGATGAGCTGATTGTGATTTGTGTACTCGCGGCTCTCCGCCGTCTTATTGGTGGGCGGAATCGTGACGCCCTCAGCCCCCGAGATCCTCAGGAAGGTCTCATTTTCAAGACATGCGCGCATGATGCGGGCCATATCCTCCGCGGTCGTGTAGTGATCGGAGTCCGGCATCCCGCTGGGATTCGTAAAATGCGTATTCTCGCAGCCGAGCGACGCGGCTTTCTCATTCATCATTTCCGCAAAATGGCTCAGCGATCCGCCGCAGTATTCCGCCAGCTGGTTCGCGATATCATTTGCGGACTTAAGAAGCATCATATAGAGACACTGCTCCACCGTGAACTCTTCGCCCAGCACCGTTTTCGCGTTGGCGCTGCCGCCGATCACCATCTGAATGCCTGCGTCCGTCATCGTGACGATGCCGTCAAGCGGGCAGTTTTCAATCACGAGAAGCGCAGTCAGGATCTTCGTGATGCTCGCCGGATAGCGGATCGTATCCCTGTTCAGAGAATAGAGAACCGCCCCGTTGTCCGCGTCCATCACGATCCCCGAAGCCTCCGAGATCTGGGACATCTGCGGCCAGCCCTCCATAAGGTTGGAGAGCGGGACGTCCGCCAGATCCGCGTCATCTGCCGCACAGGAAATGCTCCCCATAAGAAGAGAGGGGATCATTACTATGTACACCATAATTGTGAAAATGGCTTTTCTAAACACTGTCAACTCCTTTTATGCTGTCTTAGCAGTCCGTCCGTTAATATAGGCCTCAAATGCTTCGTATTTTCCGTTCAGGTGAGCATAAGCGCTCTCAGCCGTATGATCCGGCACTTCATAGTGCTCCCGGATATATCCGCCGATGAAGCGGGTGAACTTCGACGCTCCCCGGTTATTCAGATGCTGCCCGTCCGCGGTATCCTCGTCAGGAATCAGGCCGATCGCCTCGCCCTCCTTGATCAGGTTGAGATGCCCGGTGCCGTATTCGTCCGCGACCTTCTGCAGGGCGGCCGCCGAATCGACGCGAAGCTCGTATTCCTTCTGGTCCACATCATATGCCTGCATCATATTCGGCATCGTCACGAGCAGGAGACCGATTCCCCTGTCGGACGCCAGTTCAATGATCTTTCTCAGACAGGTCTCCGCCATCGCGGGAAGCGCTGCGTCGGGGGACGCTTCATAGTCCTGAAACGGAACGACATCCGTGTGAGTCCTGACATCCACCTTCGCCCCGTATGTCACCTTTTTTATATCCGCCGCCAGGTCTTTCGACGAGACGTCGGCCCATCTGCCGTGATAGGCAAGTACCGGAAGGAGAAGCCCCGAAGTCTCGTCAAGGGTGTACTTGCGGTCATCGGCGCAGGCGCGGATCATCTGCAGTCTCTCCGGGCTCAGCAGCGGGAGGATATCGGTGATGTAATGCAGATACCCGATCTTCACGATCGATCTCTTCGAGCGCGCCTTGCCGCAGTCCAGGACAATCAGCTTCGGCTCCTCTTTTTTCAGGAGTTCCTTAATCAGATAGTAGCTCGTCAGAAGCGACTGGCTGCCGGTTCCGCAGTTGTAGGCGCTGATACCGAATTCATGCCACAGCTCCAGGGGATAGACGGCGTTCATGACGGTCGAGGGGCCGAGAAAGAGCACATCGCAGCCCTCCGCCACCGCGCGCTCCGCATCGGTGGACAGGAACTCGCCGCTCTTTTCCCTGAGGATCTTTCCCGAAAAAACGAGAAGCAGGCCAAGGATGCACAGAAATCCTGCGCACCGCAAGGCCTTAATCCATTTCCCCGCTTTCATCACTTACCCTTTACGCTCCCCTTAAGCATTCATACGCAAAGCGGTTTTTCTTGAGTTAAACGTACTTTGCGAAGAGTTCCGCCATGGCGTCCACGGAATTGAAATTCTCGGGGATGATCTCCTCGTAAGGGAGCTCCACTCCGAACTCCGCGGACAGTGCGGAGATTATTCCGACGACCGTGAGAGAATCCAGCGTGCCGTCATCTACCAGTTCATCCGAGCTCTCAAAATCGATTTCCGGATAATTTTCATTCAAAACCTCAAGAATTTTCTCTTTCATGATTCAAAATCCTCCTCTTCCACAGCCTCATCCGCCGAAGCTTCTTCCCCAGCCAGAATCGCCTGTACGTTCTCCCGGTTGCGCGCGGCGTACCGGTCCCAGTCCGCCTTCACCTCTGCCGTATGCTGTGCTTGGATATTGTACTCCTTTTCTATGTATTCTCCAAGCATATTTGTCACTTTTTCGGCTCCCCGATAGTTGACATGCCTGGAATCCCAGAAATCCCGGCTGTAATCCAGGCCGTAGGACTCCCCGTCCGTCAGGTCCAGGCAGCGGAACCCGTAGCTTTCCACGATCTCGCAGAAGGTCTTCTTTTTTGCCTCGAAGGCTTCGCCGTAGGAAAACGGCACGATCACGAACAGCACCTCTCTCCCCTTCGCGCGGCATTCTTCAAGCAGGGAGCGGAGTTCCCTCTCATTTTCCTCATCAAGCGGCATCGCCGGAATATCTCCGAAAGTATCCGGCTTTTCGATCGGCTTCACCTTCGTGCGGTTTCTCCAGCCTTTCATCTCAAGCGTTATGCTGTTGTTCCAGTACTTGAATTTATCAGTCGTGAGTTCGGACCAGAAGCTGTGATGCTTCCACAAATCCAAAAAATCCTGCACGCATTTCGCGATTGAGCTGAAGCTGTGCCGGATCATATTCCACTTCGTCAGGTTCAGATTCATGGAATCCGTCAGCAGATAGAGTGTGCGGACGAAGTACTTTCCCGGCTTTTTGATATACTTTCTCGCTTCGACAACGTAGAGCTCAGGGGACTGGCTTTTCTCGACCTCCTCCATGAGGTACGGAACGGCCGTGACGGGCTCGGACGGCACCCCCAGGTTGTAGGAGGTATATCCGAAATTCTCGTAGAGCAGCGGCGTGTCGAAAAAGAGGTAGCAGGCGCTGCTTCCCATCGTCACGATGTCCAGGGAATCGTCCGCCTCCCCGTAAAAACCCGGAAAAGTGTTCCGGTTATAGCGCCATTTCACCTGCCTTAAGACATAGCTGATGTGGAGAAGCAGATAGCCGAGCAGCAGAAGAAACAGCACGCAGCGCACTGCCTTCCACAGCTTCTTTCTGTTTCCCGCCCGCGCCAAAGCGGCTGACGAAGCACTGTCTTTCTCAGGCATCTTTGCTGCCGCCAAGTGTCTTATAAAGTGCGGCGATCGCTTTTCTGTCGAGTTTCTCCATGCGGTTTCTCGGAAGGGCCTCCACCGCAAATATTTTAGCCGGAAGCTTCAGTCTCTCCATGCGGGCAGCAAGGAATTTGCGGAGCTCCGTCTCACTGAAGGCCGGCGTGCATTTTCCCGCGAAAAGAACGGGCACCTGTCCCAGGATGCCGTCCGGATCCGGCACGCCGATGCAGGCATATTCGCCCGCTTCCTCGTACTCGCTTGCGGCATTTTCGACCTCCAGCGGAGAGAGCTTCTCCCCGCCGATATTGATGATGTCATCCGACCGGCCGAGCATAAAGACATATCCGTCTTCATCCCGCCAGGTCAGGTCATTGGTGACAAGCCAGCCGTCCCGCAGCGCATCCTCCGTGAGATCCGGCCGGTCCCAGTAACCGCTCATCACCATGCCCCCGCGTATCGCCAGTCTTCCGGGATACTCCGCGCTCTGCCCCGGCGCGCCATGTCCGGCAGCATATTCCTCGCCGGGATCGATAAACATGAGCTCCGCCCCTTCGATGGCGACGCCGAGCGTGCTGACGCGGGACTCCTGCTCCGCCACGTCATGCACGTAGGTAAAGATCACGCCGCCGGTCTCCGAAGAGCCCCAGGTGTTGGTGATCTGCGTGCCGGGAAGATTCTTTGAGAGCCTCTTGCGCTGCTCAACCGAGAGCGCGCCTGCCCCGATCTCAATGAAGCGGAACGCGCTCATGATCTCGTAGAAGCGGTCCTGCATCTGCCCGCGCAGCAGCTCCATGGAGACCGGCACCGCAACGAAGCCTGTGCACCGGAAGTCCTTCTGGTTCTTTTCCGTCTCCGAAGCAAAGATAAATCCGTTCTGGAGCACAAGCGTGCCTCCCGCGCACAAGGTCGCGCGGCTGCAGCGGAGTGCCAGGGAATGGTGGAGAGGAAGGGGCATCAGAACGATGTCATCTTCCGTGATTCCTACTCCCTTCCTCGTATTGTTAAGGATGTTCCAGACAGCGCGGTAGCTGAGCATCACGCCTTTCGGCTTTCCCGTCGTCCCGGAAGTGAACAGGATTTCCGCCAGCTCCTCCCCGTCAGGAAGCTCATAGGGGAAGACGTTCGAAGCCGCGTCATCAAGCCGCGCAAAGAATTCCTTCTGGGTGACGACCTTCCTGCCGTCCGTGACCGGCGGCATCTTCAAAGCGGTGATGAGCAGAGAAGCCCCGGCGTCCTCATAGAGGGAGAGCTCATGCTCCGCCGTTCCCACTTTGTCTGTAGGAACGGCCACAGCGCCGGCGTATTGAATCGCGAGATAGAGCACAAATGTGGACGGCTTCGATACAGCCGTATAGAGGACGCGGGCGCCGCGCTCCACATTCAGGCTGCGGATGAGAGCGGCGGCTTTTCGGATCTGCTCCGCGAACGAAGCATAGCTGACCGCCTCCTTCCGGAAAGCGAGCGCCGTCTTTTCGGGCTGCGTTTCAGCAAGTTCCAATACTCTTTTCACCAGTGTCGATGTCATAGTTTTTCACCTCTATATTGATATATATTCTTCGAACCGATTAAGGTAATTCTCTCCTGACGGAAAAATTCTGAAATCGCGGGGAGCAGATCGGCGGTCCCGTCTCAGAATCCGCCGTATACAAAGGCGCTCGCGTCATAAGCCTCGCCGTAGATTCCGAAAATCACGACGGAAAGAACAAGCGCGTAATAGATCAGCCAGCGAAGCACCATGGGCAAAGAGTCGATTCTGCCGCGCACACTTCCCTTCGCGCTCAGGATGTCCACGATCCACACCGCGATGAGGGAGACAACGAGAAGGAGCATATTCTTCTTGTCAATGCCGTAGGTAAAGAGACTGCCGTCCCACAATATGCGGAGCTTTCCTCCTTTTGCAATCTGTCCGATGATAAGGAAGAGGCTTCTTCCGCACCCCGCCGCCGTGATCATGCGTCCTATCGCAAAATAGATAAAGGTGCGGATCATCTGGAAGAGCCGGTAGCCTTTTCCTTCCGTATTGATGTGGAGCTTTGCCGGAACGGATTTCAGTTCTTTTGCAAATGCCGTCTCCACGATGATCAGAATGCCCCAGTAAAGGCCCCACAGAAGGTAATCCTTCCCGGTCCCGTGCCACAGTCCCGTAAGGATCCACACGATGAGGAGCGGAATGGCGGACGAGAACACTTTCGCGGCCCGCGCCCCGGATTTCTTTCTGACAGCGGCCGTTCTTTTGATAAAGCGCGGATTCATCGCGATGGGCATGTAGACGTAATCCTTGAACCAGGCCCCGAGCGTAATGTGCCATCTTCTCCAGAACTCCGCGGCTCCCTTTGCGAAAAACGGCTGTGCGAAGTTTTCGTCGAGTGTGACTCCCATCGCCTCGGCGCAGCCGATGACGATATCCATGCAGCCGGAAAAGTCCATATAGAGGGCGATTACGTTGCCGATGACCGCCAGCACCATTTCCATGCCTGTGTACTGAAAGACATTCGCAAAGATTCCGCCCACCACCGGCGTGATGCGGTCGGCGATGACGCTCTTCTTGAAAAGTCCCCACCACATCCGCTGGACGCCGTGGCAGACCCTCTCATAAGAAAAACCCGGAAGCTCATGAAACTGCTTCATCAGACGGTCATAGCGGCTGATCGGTCCCTGCACGATGGTCGGAAAAAAGCTCATCGCGGTAAACAGCGTAAACCAGTTGTGCTCAGCTTTTGCCTTGCGCCAGTAAACGTCGGCCAGATACCCCACTGCGGAGAACGTGTAATAGGAAAGTCCGAGCGGAACGATGATGCGGGTGAAGCTGAGATCCTTAAGATAAGCCGTCTCCTCAAAGGAAAGAAGCTTTCCGACCTTGACATAGATGAGGGCACCGATCATCACGGCGATCCCGAGAAAGAGCCACCGCTTCGTGCGCTTTTTATAGGAGGGAAGCAGGGCGGCCTGTTCCTTTTTGCTTAAGGATACCGCTTCCGCTTCAAATCCCTTATAGATCTGCTCCATCCTTCGGGTGCAGAGATAGAGGATCAGCGAGGCCGCCGCGACCAGGACCAGGGCGTTCAGCCCGCCCGCAAATTTGTAAAAGAAGATATTTCCCGCGAAGATTACCAGCTGCCTGAAAGCCGGCCGCGGCATGAGGAGATACACGATCAGAAAGACCGCGAAGAAAAGCACAAAAAACATACTGTTGTATGTCATGACAGGCATGATCGATTACTCCCCAAATAGGTAATTTCTCCTGACGGAGAAATCTTGAAGTCGCGGGGTGCCGCGACGGGCTCCCCCGATCACAGATCGGGGGCAGAATTATTACAGAGCCCATCATAGCACAGGAAGATCGAAAAACTCAACAATCGTATGATTCTTGTCCACCAGCATGTTGTAGACGTAAGAGTCATAAATATTAATCAGCGCGTCGACATGCTCGTCGCTGCCGTGCTCGTGGTAGAGACCGTCTTTCCCGTACCAGGACTTGCCGGAGAAGGCAGGGATTTCTTCCTCCAGGCCGAAGAGGTATTCCTGCCACGGCGTGAGATAGCTGCCGGCCAGAACCGCCGTGCGGGCTCCGAGGTAATTCAGCGAAGTCGTTACATTTTCTTTCTCGGGAATGTCGTAGTTGGCCCATATAACAAACGGAGTCTGATAATAGAGCTGGTGCGTCGCGAAGTCCGTGTCCGGAGTCACGCCGCTGATCTCCTTATAGAAGCTGTGGGGCAGCGAAGGAAAATGATCCCCGAAGAATACGAGCAGAGCCTTCTCATCGCTGTTCCGGTAATATTCGATCATCTCGCCCAGCGCTTCATCCGTCTTTTTGAGAAGCGTCAGGTACTGCGACGCGGAAGGATATTCCCCGTTCCACTCATCGACTTCCGCCTCAAACGGCTCATAGTTATAGGAGCTGTGGTTCTGCATGGTGACGCAGAATGTGAAGAGCGGCTCGCCGGATTCCTCCGTCATCGAGCAGATCTCCTTAAAGACGGCGCGGTCGGAGACATAGTCCCGTACCCGCTCCGCATCTTCAAAGGGCTCCATTACCAGGAACTCATCAAACCCCATTGCCTGGTAAGTGCGGTCGCGGTTGTAATTCGTCCTGGAAAACGGATGCATCGCCACCGTGTGATACCCTTGCTTCCTGAACTGGGAGGCGAGGGCAAACTGCATTCTCTGACCGAACATCACATACGGGGATGCGCTCAGTGAAAAAAGGTGCATGGACCCGCCGGTGTTGTACTCATATTCACTGCGCCCCGTGCCGCCGCCGTAAGTGGAAACCATGGTTTTCCCCTTGACGGCATTTTCCTTCAGGGAGGAGTAATTCGGAATCACGGTATCGGCCAGATCGGTTGTCCCGTAGATATCGAGATCCGCGAAGGCCTCGTCCATGATGACGATGACATTCGGCTGCTCGCCCTCCTCAAGACCGATGCCGGCGCGGACGAGCTCCTCATGCAGATTGCTGTTGTACTGCCTGGCCTGATCGATATAGGGCTGTGCCCCCTCTTTAAGCGCCTCGACGGAATACCCTTCCGGAGTCGTGATCAGCGCATTTTTGATAGTCTGGATGAAGCAGAGCTGGGCGCCCGTCGTGCGGAATGCGCTTCTGGGCATGCCGACCGTTCCGATGGATTTGGAAAATGCCTTCGACCTGCCAATCCCGATCACCAGGACGGAAAGGATCACGACCGCAGCTATGCGGGAGATGATCTTTGATCGAAGAGAAAGCCCCGGCGCCCTGTCCCGATCCCTGTATAGGTTCATCAGGATAAGCACACAGATGTAGAAGACCGACACAAGCTCTTTTGTCAGTTCAAATGTATAGTTGCCGACGACCTCCATGGCCGCACCCACGTCGAGCAGATCATAGAAGAGGATGGGGATGCCGCGGAACTCCGTCGTATAATACTGCGCGATGGCAAACACAAGATAAAAGACAGTGCCGATCAGAGCCGCCGTTTTCAGGGACCGGAACAGAAAAAACAGGACGAGAAAGAGAGCCGCGCAGATGCCGATGCTCATCAGATGGTGCGTGAGGGAGATCTTCCGCCATTTCGGATTGACGATGATCTCCACTCCGAAATGCCACTCCAGCGCGAAAAAGGCAGTTGCCCCGATCAGCCCCGGAACGGAAATGCAGCACTTCGGGCCGGGAAATTCCATCCTCATCTGGCGGATGTAGGTGAAGATCAGAAAAGCGAGTATGAGAAAGAAGAGTCCGAACCAGACGAACCGCATCTTAGTCCCGGCATTTGCCTTGAGAGAGAACAGAGAATAGTTGGCCAGCAGAACAACCGCAAGCAGGGCAAATACGATTGTGTACCTGATGCCCGCCGGCGTCCTTATGCTGCTGCGAAAACGTTCCCTTATATCCATGTCGCTTGCTTCCTCCCGGTTCCCTATCATAACACAACAAGAAAAAATATGACAATGGGGACAGTCCCCATTGTCATATTTGTTTACATAATTCTGTAACGGAACAGCTGCCGTTTCTTATGACAGAGGTGTGGCAGAGACGATTTCATTATCCTCCGCTGCCGGGTGCTCGGCCTTCCAGGCCTCGACACGGACGGCCCACCTCGCGTCGTCTTCCTTATCCTCTTCCGAGAGAGAGTCCGCGTTGGAATAGTAATCCTTCGGATCCGTCTTCGGCCTCCAGTTCTTGTAGTTCTCGTACCTCTTCTCCGGATGCTCCTTCTGATTCCAGATGCGGTCCGCTCTGGGCGCCCAGTCTCTGGCGTACTGGTAGCACTTCTCGCACTGATGCTCCACGGTCTCGGGAGAATTGAGGTCTGTGGAGTGCGCGCCGGATCTCTCTACCATCTCCTGAAGCATGTGCGGGTTCTCCAGCATCGGGCAGGGCCGCAGCAGGTTCTTGTTGAACGGCTGGCGGTTGCGGTATTCCTGGAAGAGCGGCTGCTGCAGGCACTCGATCAGGCTGTACTCGCGGATGTTCCTGTTCGAATAGTGGATGAACACGCAGGGCTCCACGTCGCCGTTGCTGTTGATGTGGCAGTAGTTTCTGCCGCCGGCGATGCAGCCGCCGACGAACTCGCCGTCGTTCTGGAAATCCATCGTGAAGAGCATGCGCTCGCGGCGGATTTCACGGGCCTTGTAGAGCATGTACTCTCTCTGCTCCATCGTGGGCAGGAGGGAGACGTCGGCGTCATTTCCCACAGGCATATAATGGAAATACCACGCGTAGCGGCATCCCTTGTCCTCGAGCATGGTGATGAATTCGTCGCTCGTGATCGTGGGAATGTTCACCTTCGTATAGCAGCAGGAAGCGCCGTAGATCAGACCGTACTCGCGCATCAGGTCAAATGCGTTCATAACCTTCTCAAACACGCCTTCGCCGCGGCGTCCGTCATTGACTTCCTCGAAGCCTTCCACGGAGACGCCGAAGCTTAAGTTCCCGAGCCTCTGGGCTTCCTTGCAGAACGGCTCGTCGATCAGGGTGCCGTTCGTGTAAATGTGGAACTCGCAGTCATAGTGCTTCTCGGCAAGCGCAAGGACATCCTTCTTGCGGACAAGCGGCTCACCGCCCGTGAAGATAAAGAAATGGATTCCGAGGTCCTTCGCCTGGCTGATAATGCTGTCGATCTCATCATATGTAAGATTCAGCTTGTGCCCGTACTCGGCAGCCCAGCATCCCGTGCAGCGCAGATTGCAGGCGCTCGTCGGATCCAGCAGGATCAGCCACGGCACATTGCAGTCGTATTTCTCACGGCTCTTGCGCACATCCTTTGTGCCGCGGAAGAGCGCCTCGTAACCCATATTGAGAAGCGACGTGACAAAAACATTCTCATTGATTTCGTCAAATCCCTTCACGAAGAAGCGGGACCACTTGCTTTCAGGGGAAGTGATGGTCCACTTGGCTTTCTGATACTGCTCCTCCGTGAACATATTGCCCATCAGCTTCTTGAGCACGTCGATGAGTTTTCCCATCTGCTCTCTCTTATCCGTGCCTTCCTTTTTCACATATTTCACAGCCTGACGGATCGCGATTTCAAACGCCTTTCTCTCCGCAGCATGACCGATCGATGCCATTTCCAACCTCCTTATACTTTCCGATAATTATTTACAGCCCGCTTTCAGTGTGTCGTCTTCAGATAATTCGCTAAAATTGTGACGCCTCCGATGAGTACCAGACAGCCCCCGACTGTTACAAACTTGTTCATGGGCCCGCATCCCAGGCGGTACCCGAAGAGCACGCCGAGGATCGCACAAACAGCCGTGATGATCGCCACCACAACCGCCGCAACGATGAGCTGCAGTCCGAGGAAGCTGAATCCGATACCGGCAATCAGGGCATCCAGGGATGTAATCAGGGCCCAGATCACAATCACGCGGTAATCATAGGTATCCTCTTTCTGTTCTTCAATCCGGTGATGCCTCTTCGTAAAGGACTTGACGATCATCATGGTCCCCAGTCCGAAGAACACCAGCGCGGCAATGAACACCCAGATCCGGTTAGCCGATTCATAGCTTTTATGAATTACGGGAATCCATGTAATAAGGTTCCCTATAATCAGCATTCCCGCCTGAAAGCCCGTGAAGATCAGAACCATCTTGAGGAATTCTTTCTTATTGATCTCGGAGACCATGGCCCCCTTATAGAGACAATATGCAAAGACGTCCAGCGAAAGTCCGATGGCAATAAGATTTGTCTGCCATATGCCCATACTTCTTTCACCTGCCTTTTGTTGGTTCGCGACTATAAACGCCGCGTTCCATTATATCTGTGCATGAAGAATTCTCAAAAAAGCAAAAAATAAGAAGTGTAACGCCTCCGGCTACACTTCTTGCGATTTGTTGCCCTCTTTTTTATTTTTTTCCGTAATCCTCTTCTATTTGCGAAATCATATCCACGCGATTTTGGTGGCGGCCGCCTTCGAAGCGTGCTTCAAAAAAAGTATCCGCAATCATCACGGCCAGCTCCCGGCCGACCACGCGCGCCCCCATCGAGACGATCTGGCAGTTGTTATGCCGCACCGACATAGAAGCTGTATAAGGCTCCGAGCAGACGCAGGCGCGGATGCCTGGCACCTTGTTCGCGGCAAGCGAGATCCCGAGCCCGGTCCCGCAGATCAGGACGCCCTTCTCCGCCTCGCCGTCACGAATCGCCTCCGCGACCCTCCGTCCGGGTGCCGGATAATCGTCTCCGCGGTCATTCGGGTCATAATTGCCGTAGTCCACGCACTCATGTCCCTTCTCCTTCAGATGCTCCATCAGGTATAATTTCAATTCGATACCCGCGTGATCAGAGCCAAACGCAATCTTCATCCTGACGTCCCCCTTTCAATTTTATTATTGCCTTCTCATACCACAGGTGCTATAATCTCTGACGGACGGTTAGCTCAATGGGAGAGCACTCGCTTCACGTGTGAGGGGTTGCAGGTTCGAGCCCTGTACCGTCCATTTTCTATGCCCAAATTTACTATTTCTTATCTTTCTTCCCGAATACCGCCTCCACAGTTTCCTTCTCCAGCTTCAGGGCAAATGCATCCCACTTCAGGAACCGGAACGCGGCGTGCTCCCTGTATATTCTCACATAGCAGACCGCAATAAGAATCAGGGCCGTGATCACGTCGAACATCGAATGCTGTTTAATAAACACCGTCGACAGAATAATCAGCACGGACCAGATCGTGAGCCCGATGCGGAACGGGAGCTGCCGGAAACGGGGGTGTTCGGATTTCAGGATTGCCATCTCCACCGCCGCCGTATTGAACACATGGATGCTCGGCCAGACATTTGTCGGCGTATCCGTCATCCAAAGTCCGGCAACCAGCCTTGTAAACACATTGTCGCGGGGCATCTCAATCAGCCGCAGGGGCTGCCTGTTCGGCAGAAACGTAGAGATCACGAGAAATGTCGTCATCCCGAGCATAAGCGATGTACTTAAGGAATCATAAGTGTCCCGGTCGGCCTTGTAGCATCCGAAACATCCGATCGCCACAAATGCGAACCAGGATAAATACGGGATGACAAACACTTCGCAGAACGGAATGACGCGGTCAATCGCCATCGTGATCGTCAGGTAATAGCTTCTCGGAATCGCCTCAATGATATGAAACCATATCAGGTATCCGATCAGAAAAAATATAAGAGGCCAGCTGTGATATGCTCCCCACCTGTGCGACAGGAGTATGATGGGGTATAACAATTTCTTCATCAATAACGCACCTTAAATTATGAAGATGACGGATCAAAACCCTCAAAGATAAAGATATCAAACGAACCGGCTGCCGAAAGAAGCTCTTCTTTGCTCCTCACAACCCACGCCGCGCACTCCGCGTGATAGAGACCCCGCAGAATCCGGAAGCGCACGAGGTTCCGGTGCTGTACATTATACGCTATAAAATCCGGCTTTGTCAGAAAGTCAAACACGCAGCAGCTTAAGAGAAACGCACCGATCCCCCGGGGAAAACTGTATCCCTTAAAGCGCTCGGAGAGCTGACCTCTGAGCGTCTCCGGCCTGTTCTTCTTAAACCAGCTGACCGCCGCGGGATGAAAGGACTCCATGCACACCGGGCCCTGATAGCTGTCAAGCATGAGCGCTGCGGCCTCCGATGTTTTTCCGGCCATGTCAGAGCTTTCCGCTTTGATCTCCATGACAATCGGCACTCTCCCGCCGACCATCCGGAGTACCTCTTCAAAAAGCGGGATCCTCTCCTCCGATCCGAAGAGGCGTAAGTCCTTCATCTCCTGCCAGTCCAGCTCGTCCGCATTCTTATCCACTCCCGCGGCCCGTTTCAGATTCCTGTCATGCATGCAGATGAGCTTTCCGTCACGGGTCAGACGGACATCCAGTTCAATTCCGAATCCCTTTTCGACCGCCAGGCGGTAGGCCGCCATGGAATTCTCCGGCACAGTCTTATTGTCATCGTGAAATCCCCGGTGGGCGACCATCTGCAGCGAGTACTCTTTCATGCGCTCGTCCCGGCCGCGTCCCGGCCACGTGGCAAAGAGAAGGAAAAAACAAATCGCGAGCACGATACAGATGACAACCAGCATGAATCCCCTCCTCTTTTTTGTTACTGTTCGCGGCCACGCCTCTACAAGCCATAAGCCGTGAATAATAACTTTTTTGTCAGACAATCATATCCCAATTAATTGGAAAATGCAAATTGTCCGGCATCAGGCTCAGCCGGTATAATTCTTTGCCGTCCTTGCCGTAATGGAGATATACAGATCGTAGAGCGCCGATCCCGTTTTTCCGGGAGCGGGATGCTCGTCCGGCTTTATCTCCAGAAAATGCGATTTCCACGCATTGATCAGTTTCGTCCCGGAGGGATGCGTCATTTCTCTCAAAAAATTCCCGTAGGTTTTGTGGACGTGTCCGAAGCACATGTAGGGCGGGTGCCATTTTTCAAGAAGCTCATTGAAGCAGTCAAACCCGCGGTGGGGCAGGTCATCCATATCCCCGTATCCCTTGGC
>CACZQS010000083.1 GCA_902783325.1 uncultured Lachnospiraceae bacterium | reverse complement strand
TAATGCCTTCATAAACAGCCCCTTTCTTCCTTAAGTTATGTCAACAAATATGACAATGGGGACTGTCCCCATTGTCATATTTGTTGACATAATGTGACAAGGTCCCCCTTGCCATTATTATATTCTTTCCGGACTTCCGGGACAATATATTGTGCTATAATAGCCTCATCTATTACGAAGCAAAACAGACTCCGTTGGAAGGGAGGTGCCTGCAATGTCACTCATGGCAGCATTTATGGTACCGCACCCGCCGATGATTGTGCCGGCGGTCGGGCGGGGGAGCGAGGCGCAGGTGGAAGAGACGGCCCGCGCGTACGAGCAGGTGGCAGAAGAAATCGCGGCCTTAAAGCCCGAGACGATTCTGATCACGAGCCCGCACTCGGTGATGTACACGGATTATTTTCATATCTCGCCGGGGCGTGGGGCGAAAGGCTCGTTTGCGGATTTCCGCGCGCCGCAGATACGGTTTGACGAGGTGTACGACGAGGAGCTCGTCGACAGGATTTCCGTGCTGTGCGCGATGGAGGAGTTCCCCGCGGGAACGCTCGGCGAGAGAGACCGGAAGCTCGACCACGGGACGATGGTGCCGCTCTGGTTCATCCGTCAGAAATACAGCGGATTTAAGCTCGTGCGGATCGGTCTGTCGGGCCTGCCGCTTGCGGATCACTACAGGTTCGGCATGCTCATAAAGAAATCCATCGAGGAAGCCGGCAGGAAGGCCGTGCTCGTCGCGAGCGGCGATCTGTCCCACAAGCTCCAGTCCTACGGCCCCTACGGATTTGCGCCGGAGGGCCCCAGGTACGATGAGCGGATTATGGATGTCTGCGGGCGGACGGCATTTGACGAGCTCTTCGACTTCGACGAGACCTTCTGCGAGAAGGCCGCTGAGTGCGGCCACCGCTCCTTCGTGATCATGGCCGGCGCTCTGGATGGGCTTTCCGTCCGCGCGAAGGTGCTGTCCCACCAGGATGTGACGGGCGTGGGCTACGGCATCTGCACGTTTTATCCGGGGGAAGCGGACGGGAGCCGGCATTTTCTGGATCAGTATCTCGGGAAAATGGAGAAGGAGCTGACGGAAAAAGCGGAGAAGTCGGACCCTTACGTGAAGCTGGCGCGTCAGTCGCTTGAATTCTATGTGAAAAATGGCTCGACCCTCCCGCTCCCGGACGGCCTCCCTGCGGAGATGCTTGAGACGCGGGCCGGCGCGTTCGTGTCCGTTCACAAGCACGGAAAGCTCCGCGGCTGCATCGGGACGATTGCCCCGACGGCGCGGAACGTGGCGCAGGAGATTATCCGGAATGCCGTCAGCGCAGCGGTCCACGACCCGCGCTTTGACCCGATTACGGAGGATGAGCTGAAATGGCTCGAGATCAGCGTGGATGTTCTCGGAAAGCCGGAGCGGATTTCATCGGAGGACGAGCTGGACGTGAAGCGCTACGGTGTCATCGTGAGCTGCGGAAACCGGCGCGGCCTTCTGCTCCCGGACCTTGACGGCGTGGACACGCCGGAGCAGCAGGTCTCCATCGCCATGCAGAAAGGCGGGATCCGCAAAGGGGAGCGGTATACCCTCGAGCGCTTTGAAGTGATCCGCCACACCTGACTGCGGAACCTCCTGTCAGGTCAGAGGACCGTGCAGCAGATGTGACTGTCCCCACTGTCACGTCTGCCCTTGTGAGGTGAACAAAGAAAATGCCAAGATGCGAAGTATGTTTCAGGCACTGCGAGATCAGCGAAGGCGGGCGCGGCTTCTGCGGCGTGCGGACCTGCCGTAACGGCAAGGTGGAAGCGGCAAATTACGGCCGCGTCACTTCCCTCGCCCTGGACCCGATCGAAAAGAAACCCCTCAGTCGGTTTTACCCCGGAAGCCGGATTCTTTCCGTGGGAAGCTGCGGCTGCAATCTGCGCTGCCCCTTCTGCCAGAATTACGAGATCTCCTGGTCGGACCAGGCGATGAAGCTCCTTGATAAGGCGGAATATATTTCGCCGGAGGAGCTCGCGGCGACCGCGGAATATTACCGGAGGAAGGGGAACATCGGGGTGGCATTTACCTATAATGAACCCCTGATCGGATACGAATACGTCCTGGATACAGCCAGACTTGTGCATGAGAAGGGGATGAAGACGGTTCTCGTCACGAACGGGACGGCCGAGCTTGCAATATTAGAGAAACTGGCTCCTTATGTGGATGCCATGAACATCGACCTGAAGGGATTCACCGACCGCTACTACTCCGAAGTGCTGAAAGGGGACCGGAGGATGGTGATGGATTTCATCACCCGCGCGGTTCAGATCTGTCACGTAGAGCTCACGACGCTGATCATCCCGGGCGAGAACGATTCGGAAGAGGAGATGGAATTAATAAGCAGCTGGGTCGCCGGCCTTGACGGCGGACCCGGGAGGCAGACGGGCCGGGAGATCCCCCTCCATATCTCCCGCTTCTTCCCGCGCTTTCACATGACGGACCGCGGCCCCACGGACGTCGGAGAGATCTACCGCCTCGCGGACGCGGCCCGCCGGAACCTGGCGTACGTCTACACGGGCAACTGCTGAAAATGCTGAGTTATGTAAACAAATATGACAACGGGGACTGTCCCCGTTGTCATATTTGTTTACATAACTCAGCTCAGTTCCTGACCCCCTTTACGAATGAACTATCTGATGTTATAATGCGCCTTGTAGATTTTAATGCGACAGTGCGGCAAAGAGGAAAAGAAGAAATATCCCTTGCGGCGGATTGTCAGCAGCAAAATGAGGAGGAGACAGAAGATTATGAGCAAGAAATTAGTTTCTGTATTATTGGCTGCAAGCATGGCTCTTACGATCGGGGCAGCTCCCGTATTGGCCGATACCGTGAAGATCGGTGTCTATGAGCCGGCATCCGGAGATAATGGCGCAGGCGGAAAGCAGGAAACTCTGGGCATGATGTATGCGAACCAGAGCTGCCCGACCGTCGAAATCGGCGGAACCACCTACGATGTGGAACTCGATATCGTGGACAATGAGTCCTCCAACGACAAGGGACCGTCCGCGGCCTCCAAGCTCGTCGGCGACGGCGTGTCCGTGGTCCTCGGCTCTTACGGCTCCGGTGTTTCCATCGCGGCTTCCGATATCTTCAAGGACGGCGGCGTGCCGGCCATCGGCGTGACCTGCACAAACCCGCAGGTGACACAGGGCAACACCCATTACTTCCGCATCTGCTTCCTTGATCCGTTCCAGGGCAGCGTTCTCGCGAATTTCGCAAATGAGACCTTCGGCGCGAAGAAGGCTTATGTTCTCGCAAAGCTCGGCGATGACTATTCACAGGGCCTTGCTTTCTACTTCACAAAGGCATTTGAGGCTCTCGGCGGCGAGGTCGTGAAGGCTGACTTCCCGGAAGGCAACAGCGATTTCACATCCTACATCACAGACGCCAAGAACAACGGCTGCGACGTGTTCTTCACCCCCACCTCCACAGAGGCGGCTGCGAACACCATCGAGCAGGCAGCGGCGCAGGGTCTTGAGATCCCGCTCCTTGCAGGCGACACATGGGATTCCAACGTCATCCTCAACGCGGCGAAGGGCAAGAACGTCCAGATCTACGTCACCACATTCTATCAGGAAGGCGGCGACGAGGCATTTGACACGGGCGTCAAGGAGTTCATCAATTCCGACAGCACGAACCTGGCAAACAACGGCGGCGACGACACGGTCGCAGCGGTTACCGCGATGGGTTACGACGCATACTTCACAGCCCTTGAGGCTCTGAAGGCCGCCGGCACCACAGATCCCGCAGCCGTGAACGAAGCGCTCTGGAGCGTAGAGCTTGACGGCGTGTCCGGCCACATTGCATTTGATCAGGAAAATGGCGACGCCATCCGCGATTCCGCATTCGTGAAGGTTGCCAACACCGAGACAGGCGCATGGGACTTCGTCAGCGTGCAGACAGTTGCGGAATAAACCCGCGCGCAGCTATACGTTATTATAATAAGTAGCATTCAGCGGGCTGCCTTAAATTTAGGCAGCCCGTGTTGCAATAGTAGGTAATTTCTCCTGACGGAGAAATCTTGAAGTCGCGGGGAGCCGCGACGGGCTCCCCCGATCACAGATCGGGGGCAGAATTAGAGAGGAACTCTTATGGATTGGCTCAGCAGAAATCTGCCCTATCTGATGGCAGGCATCTCTGTGGGCGGTCAGTACGCGCTGATCGCCATAGGATATACGATGGTGTACGGCATTCTCCGTCTGATCAACTTCGCACACGGAGATATCTTCATGTGCGCAGGCCTCATCATGGTTTATGCCGCTACGGTTTTCCCGGTGTACATTTCGATCCCGCTCGTGATCGTCGTGACCGTGCTGATCGGCTTCGCCGTGGAGAGAGTGGCTTATAAACCCTTGAGAACGGCACCCCGCATGTCCGTCATGATCTCCGCGATCGGCGTCTCTTACCTGCTGCAGAACCTGGCCCTGTACATCACGGGCGGCCTGGCGCAGCAGTATCCGGCCCTGCCCTGGATCTCGGACGTCATCACGGTTCTCGGCGTGACGACGAAGCGCGTCACCGTGATCACACCGCCTCTGGTGATCCTGCTCGTGATCGTGCTGGTCTTCCTGATCCATAAGACAAAGGTCGGTATGGCCATGCGGGCGGCCTCAAAGGATTTCGAGACTTCCCAGCTGATGGGCATCAAGATCAATTCCGTCATCAGCCTCACCTTCATCATCGGCTCCTTCCTGGCGGCGGTGGGCAGCTTCCTGTATTTCTCGAACTACACGGGAGTGACGCCTACGGCCGGCGCGATGCCCGGACTTAAGGCATTTGTCGCGGCGGTGTTCGGCGGAATCGGCTCCATCCCCGGAGCCGTGATCGGCGCATTTATCATCGGCATCAGTGAGAACATCATCAAGGGTCTCGGATGGACCACCTTCTCGGATGCGTTCACATTTGCGCTTCTCATCGTCGTTCTGATATTCAAGCCTACCGGCCTCTTCGGCGAAGCGGCCACGGACAAGGTCTGAGGAAGGAGGGCGCATAAGATGAGCAAAAAGAAAGAAATCATCATCAATGTAGCTTTGATCGGCGGACTTCTCCTCATTCTGTTTATCCTGGAGAGATTCCTGCCGGCGACCTCCATGCTCTTTACTGTTCTCAAAAAAGGCGCCATTTACGCGCTGGTGGCGGTGTCGATGAACCTGCTGAACGGATTCACGGGACTCTTCTCGCTGGGACAGGCGGGCTTCATGCTCGTGGGCGCGTACACTTACGGCGTGCTGACCATTCCGGTGGCGGAGAGAGCCAACGTCTATATGTACTTTGACGGCGGACTCATCCAGTTCGCGCTGCATCCCATCATCGCGATCATTCTTGCGGGTGCCCTGGCCGGGGTTTTTGCCTATCTCATCGGCCTCCCCGTGCTGCGCCTGAAAAGCGACTACCTCGCCATCGCCACGCTGGGGTTCGCGGAAATCATCCGCGCCATTTTCCAGTGGGACAAGTTAGGTCCTATTACAAATGGCTCCAACCTGCTCCGCAGCTATCCGAGTTATAAGAGCGTGCTGTTCTACTTCGTTGCCTCCGGCATCTGCATCGCCCTCATCGTCATGATGATCAATTCCACTTACGGCAGGGCCTTCAAGGCTATCCGCGACGACGAGGTGGCGGCGGAAGCGATGGGGATCAACCTGGCCCATCACAAGAGGATCGCGTTTGTCGTCAGCTCCTTCTTTGCCGGAGTGTCCGGCGCGCTGCTGGCGATGTACCAGACCAGCGTGCAGGCAGCGATGTTCAAATCGGCCATGACCTATGAGATCCTTCTCATCGTGGTCATCGGCGGTATCGGCTCCATCACGGGAAGCTGCATCAGCGCATTCCTGTTCATCATTCTGTCGGAGTGGCTGCTCCGCTTCCTCGATACGGATACCTATATCGGGAGCTTCCATGTGCCCCTCCTTCGCTCCGGATTCCGCAAGGTGGTGTTCGCGGTCATCATCATGATCATCGTCCTGTTCTTCCGACAGGGCATCATGGGGACGAAGGAATTCTCGATCAGCGGCATTTATCATAAGATTACCGGAAAGAAGAAAAAAGAGGTGAAGGGAGGCGGCGCCGATGAGTGAGAACGTATTGAAGATTGACCATGTCACGATGCAGTTCGGCGGCGTTGTGGCGGTGGATGACCTGAACCTTGAAGTGAACCGCGGTGAGATCGTCTCCCTGATCGGCCCGAACGGCGCCGGCAAGACCACGGCCTTCAACGTCGTGACGGCGGTCTATCCGCCCACGAACGGCGCGGTGTATTTCGAGGGGAAGAGGGTCGTCGAGAACCATCCCCGCGGGAAGATGAAGAAGCTTTATAACGGCGGGCATGCGGACGAGTATATGAAGACGATCCAGCCCACGCCGGACAAGATCACGAAGCTCGGGATCGCCCGCACCTTCCAGAACATCCGGCTCTTCAAGAGCCAGACCGTGTTTGACAATATCCTGATTGCGGAGCACATGCGCCGCACCAGCAATTTGTTTACGGCGACACTGCACCTGAACGGCTCCGAAGAGGCCGCGATGCGGAAAGAAGCGGACAGGCTCCTTCACATCCTCGAACTGGATGACGTCCGGGATGAGCTTGCCACCTCTCTTCCTTACGGAAAGCAGCGCCGCGTGGAGATCGCCAGGGCTCTGGCGACGAAGCCCTCGCTCCTTCTCCTGGACGAGCCGGCGGCCGGCATGAATCCGCAGGAGACGGTGGAGCTGACGTCATTTATCGGGAGAATACGGGACGATTTCCATCTCACGATCTTTATGATCGAGCACCATATGGACCTGGTGATGGAGATCTCGGACCGGATCTATGTGCTGGATTTCGGTAAGCTGATTTCCCACGGAACACCGGATGTGGTTCAGAATGATCCCAAGGTCATCAGTGCGTATCTGGGGGTGCAGGAAGATGAGTAAAATACTGGAGATCAAGGATTTGAGCGTCGCGTACGGCGGAATTCAGGCGGTGCGCGGGATCAGCTTTGAAGTCAATGAAGGCGAGATCGTCACCCTGATCGGGGCAAATGGCGCGGGCAAGAGCTCCACGCTCCGCTCCATCGTCGGGCTCGTGAAGCCCGCCGGGGGCAGCGTCCTCTTTCAGGGCAAGGAGCTGCGCGGACTGGCAACCGAGAACATCGTGAAGAACGGCATCACGCTGGTTCCGGAGGGGCGGCGCGTGTTCGTGAACCTCACGGTTTTCGAGAACCTGCGGATGGGCGCGTACATGCGAAAGGACAATCTGGATGCGGATCTGGATTGGGTCTACAGCCTCTTCCCGAGACTGAAAGAGCGGAGCTGGCAGAGCGCCGGCACCCTCTCCGGCGGCGAGCAGCAGATGCTGGCGATCGCCAGGGCTCTGATGAGCAAACCGAAGCTCATCATGATGGACGAGCCCTCTTTGGGGCTTGCCCCTCTTGTCGTGCAGGGTGTGTTTGATATCATCAGCGAGATCAACCGGCAGGGCGTGACAATTCTTCTCGTGGAGCAGAACGCCAACATGGCGCTGAAGGCCGCCGACCGCGGCTACGTCATGGAGACCGGCCGCATCACGATGACCGGCACCGGAAAAGAGCTGTCCGAGAACGAGGAGATCCGCGCGGCCTACCTCGGCAAGTCCAAAAAGTGATGTTATGTTAACTAATATGACAATGGGGACTGTCCCCATTGTCATATTTTCGGAGGCTTTCGAGAATGAAGGGATCGAGGAAGAACAAAACAGCCCGGATCGCGATCATCGGAAGTCTGATTCTTGCGCTGATTCTGGTGGCGGGAACGGTCTGGATGGGACGAAGCTCAAGAAATGATACGGAGGAAGCGGTACGAACGGTATCGCTTCTTTATATGGACGAGCTGGCCGGCCGCCGGGAGCAGGTCGTGGAGAACAACCTGAAGGACAAGATCGAGACGATTCGGATCGCGATCGATCTCATGACCGAGGAGGACCTGAGCGACAAAGCGCATCTGGAGGCTTACCAGACGCGGATGAAGCAGCTCTACCACCTGGACAAGTTTGCCTTCGTCGACTCGGACGGCCTGATCTACACCTCGACCGGGACGGAGACGAACATCGGCGATTACGCATTTGACTACCGGACGATCTCGGAGCCGGAGATTTCCATTTTCACCTCCGATGACGGCAGGAAGAAGGTGATCATCGCGGTTCCGGTGGATCTTACCTTCCAGGGCAAAAACCTCAAGGTCTGCTTTATGGCCATCGACATGGAAGAAATGCTCTCCGGCATGTCCATGACCACCGATACCAACGGTGCCACATTCTGTAACATTTATACGACAAATGGCACTGCCCTGACCGACGCGGTCCTCGGCGGCCTCGCGGAAGAGAACAACCTGATCGACGCCATGGAAAGCGCGGATTTCGAGGAGCCCTATTCCTACAGCGAATTCGTGAAGGATTTTCAGAGCGGGGAGCGCGGCGTGGTGTCATTTTCCTATGATGGGATCAAGGAGACTCTGGCGTATATCCCTGTCAACAATACGGACTGGCTGCTCACGTATCTCATCCGGGAGAGCGTGGTCAGCGACCGGATCAGCGACATTTCCCAGGGTGCCGTCAGAAGAAGTGTGATTCAGTCTATCCTGGCGGTGGTTGTTCTGGCAGTTATGTTCTGGCTCATCCTGGACCAGAACAAGCGGAACAGCCGTCTGCAGGCCGAGAGGGAGAAGGCGGACGCGGAGAACCGCGTGAAGCAGGAGGAGCTGGAGGGAAGGCTGATCCTGCAGGAGAAGCTGCTGGAGAATCAGCAGGCTTTGAGCGACGCGCTGAAGGCCGCGCAGGAAGCCAACCGGGCGAAAAGCGCTTTCCTTTCGAATGTGAGTCATGAGATCCGCACGCCGATGAACGCGATCATCGGTCTCGACAACATCGCGATGAACGATCCGGGGACTCCGGAAAAGACACGGGAATATCTGCGGAAGATCGAGGAAGCCGCGGAGCATCTCCTCGGGATCATCAACGACATTCTGGATATGTCGCGGATCGAATCCGGGAAGCTGATAATCACGAATGAGGAATTCTCGTTCTCGAAGATGCTCGAGGCCATCAATACGATGTTCAGCAGCAGCTGCGAGCAGAAGGGACTGGATTACCAGTGCCGCATCAACGGCGAAGTGGACGACTATTATATCGGCGACAATATGAAGCTGCGCCAGGTGCTGATCAATCTTCTCGGCAATGCGGTAAAGTTCACGCCCGAGGGCGGGAAGGTGGAGCTCGACGTCGAGCGCAAAGCGAAGTATGAAGGCAAATCCGTGCTGGAGTTCAAGGTCTGCGACAACGGAATCGGGATCAGCGAGGATTTCCTGCCGCACATCTTCGAATCCTTTACCCAGGAGGATTCCTCCAATACGAATAAATACGGAAGCTCAGGACTCGGTCTTGCCATCACGAAGAATATCGTGGAAATGATGAACGGCCGCATCGAAGTGGAGAGCAAAAAAGGCGAGGGCACGACCTTCACCGTGACGGTGCCCCTTAATGATGTGGACCACGGCGCGGACGAGGCATTTGAAATCCATCCGGGCGAAATGACGGTTCTCATCGTGGATGACGACCCGGTGGCCTGTGAGCATGCGAAACTGGTGCTGGAGGGTGCGGGGATCGCTTCCGAGACGGCCGAGTCCGGGGCTGCGGCGATTGAAATGGTAAGGCTCCGTCACGCCCGGAGGGAACCGTACAACCTGATTCTTGTGGACTGGCAGATGCCGGAGATGGACGGCGTGGAGACGACGCGCCGGATCCGCGAGATCATCGGAAATGAGACCGCCATCATCATCCTCACCGCCTACCGCTGGGACGACATCCAGGAGGAGGCCGTCAGCGCAGGGGTGGACAGCTTTATC
>CACZQS010000082.1 GCA_902783325.1 uncultured Lachnospiraceae bacterium | reverse complement strand
TATGTCCGAAGGACGTAAGAAGCGAGATTACAAAATCGGGTCCGAGAACAATAAGTCAGCGTACAAAACTTCGTTTTGGGAGGAGGATTTCAGCCATGAGTGAAAGATCGAAGCCTTATGAGGAAAAGATGGAAAAGACCATGAAGAATCTCGAGGGAGAGCTCGCCTCGGTCCGCGCCGGACGCGCCAATCCGCGGGTTCTTGACAAGATCACGGTCGATTACTACGGGACGCCTACGGCACTCAACCAGGTCGCGAACGTACAGGTGCCCGAAGCCCGCATGATCACGATCTCCCCGTGGGAGCCGAAGATGGTGAAGCCGATCGTGAAGGCGATCCAGACTTCAGACCTGGGAATCAATCCCAGCGATGACGGCCATGTGATCCGGCTTGTATTCCCGGAGCTCACGGAAGAGCGCAGAAAGCAGCTCGTCAAGGACGTGAAAAAGAAGGGCGAGAATGCGAAGGTGGCTCTCCGCAATATCCGCAGGGACGGCAACGAGTCGCTCAAGAAGCTGAAAAAGACGGACGAGGTCTCAGAGGACGAAATCGCTGACGAGGAGGAGATCCTCCAGAAGGTCACGGACAAGTTCGTGAAGAAGGTCGATGAGGCGATTGAAGAAAAGACGAAGGAGCTGATGACCATTTGAGAAAGCATATTGCAGTACTCGGATCAACAGGATCGGTCGGCACGCAGACTCTGGATGTGGTGCGCATGCACGCGGACCGCTTCCGGGTCAGGGCGCTCGGCTGCGGCTCCAATATAGACCTTCTGGAGGCGCAGGTGAGGGAATTCCAGCCCAAGATCGCGGCTGTCTACGATGAGGCGGCGGCGAAGGACCTGAAGGTCCGCCTGGGTGACACTGCAGTCCGCGTGGTATCCGGCATGGAGGGGCTGATCGAGATGTGCGCCTCTTCCGGGGCCGAACTCGTGGTGATGGCCAATGTCGGAATGATCGGCATCCGGCCGACCATTGCCTCCATTGAGGCCGGGTGCGATATCGCCCTTGCAAATAAGGAGACCTGCGTAACGGCAGGTCATCTGATCATGCCGCTGTCGAGGCGGAAGGGTGCGAAGATCCTTCCCGTCGACTCGGAGCACTCCGCGATCTTTCAGTCACTGCAGGGCAGGGCGGATTCCAGGATTCACAAGATCCTGCTGACGGCCTCCGGCGGCCCGTTCCGTCATATGAGCGCGGAGCAGCTTAAATCCGTGACGGCGAAGGAGGCTCTTGCCCATCCGACGTGGAGCATGGGCCCCAAGGTCACAATCGATTCGGCCTCCATGGTGAATAAGGGGCTGGAAGTGATTGAGGCAAAGTGGCTGTTTGATGTGGATGTGGACCAGATCGAGGTCGTGATCCAGCCGCAGAGCATCATCCATTCCATGGTGGAGTACGAGGACGGCTCGGTGATCGCGCAGCTCGGGGTCTCCGATATGAGGATTCCGATTCAGTTTGCGCTCACATTCCCGAACCATATTCCTTCACCGGCTGCCGCTCTGGATTTCTCGACGCTTAAGAAACTTGAATTTGATGTTCCGCGGAATGACGTTTTCAAAGGTCTTCCGCTTGCGGTTTCCGCCATTCGCACGGGCGGTTCCATGCCGTGCGTCTTCAACGCGGCAAATGAGTGGGCGAACGCGCGCTTCTTAAGAGGCGGCATTTCCTTCCCGGAGATCTATGAGATCATCGAGTGTGCGATGGCGAAACACAGAGTGATTCCGGATCCTTCCGTGGAGGAGATCCTGGCGATTGAAGCAGAGGTGAACCGCTGCTGTATCGAGAAATATGGAAACCTCTCCTAACGGAGAAGTTTTGAAGTCGCGGGGGGCCGCGACGGGCTCCCCCGATCAAAGATCGGGGGCAGATATGGCTAAGGGTTCGTTTTTTTCGGAGGTAGATGAGATGAAGACCAGGATTATCAGCGGCGCTGTGCTGGCGGCAATTGCCCTGGCCGCGATCCTTATAGGCGGCGTGGTTCTTGTGGCTGTTCTCCTTTTTTGTGCTGTTGTCGGGATGTATGAACTGATGAAGGCGCTCGGGGTATTTGATGAGGGAACGAATAATAATGCCGTTGCCGCAGCCGCTTTTGCGGGAGCAGTGGTTTATTATATCCTTCTGGGGGTGTTTCATGGAAAGTATTTCGGTGAGACGGCGGCAATAGTGGTTATAGCCGTTATGGCTGTGTACGTCGCATGCTTCCCGAAACTGAAAAGTGAGCAGGCTGTCTTTTCCTGCTTCAGTTTTCTTTATGTCGGCTTTATGCTCAGCTTTATCTACCTCATTCGAATCGAGGAAGGCGGAATAGTGTCGGTCTGGCTGGTATTCCTTTCTTCCTGGGTCGCGGATACGGCGGCGTATTTTACGGGAATGAAGCTGGGAAAGCATAAAATGACACCGGTTTTGAGTCCCAAGAAAACCTGGGAGGGTGCGATTGGAGGAATCGTCGGTGCCGGTGCCGCAGGAATCCTGTTTTCGGTGCTTTTCGACGATGCGCGTTTCCCTCTGGAATATCTGCTGATCTGCATGGTCGGTGCGGTGATCTCGATTTTCGGAGATCTCGCGGCGTCTGCGATCAAGCGCGAAAAAGGCATTAAGGACTACGGAACTCTGATCCCCGGACACGGCGGGATCATGGACCGGTTTGACAGCGTTATATTTGTCGCTCCGGGGATTTACTTTCTGACGAGGCTGTTCCTGACTAGAGGTTTGTAATTTTGAAGTGGTTGATTGCATTTTTGGTTTTTTCACTGCTCGTGCTCTTTCATGAGTTCGGGCATTTTGTAGTTGCACTCCTCTCCGGAGTAGAGGTGGAGGAGTTTTCTCTGGGGTTTGGTCCCAGGCTTCTCAGTGTGAAAAAAGGTGAGACGAGGTATTCGATCAAGCTGCTGCTGTTTGGCGGCTCCTGCCGGATGAAGGGCATGTATGTCGTGCCCGAAGAGGATGAGGACGGGAAGGAGCGGGCTCCGGAGGAAGGATCTTTCCCGGCAGCTTCTTTAGGGAAGCGCGCCGCGATCATTCTTGCGGGACCGGTTTTCAATTTTATCCTTGCCTTTATCTGTTCGGTCGCGGTTATCTCGGTAATCGGCTACGACCCGGCCTGCATCGTCTATGTCGGAGAGGACAGCAGCGCGGCGAAAGCGGGGCTTCAGACGGGAGACCTTGTCACGAACTTTAACGGAGATCCTGTGGCTATCGGCAGAGACATTTCCACTTGGGAGATGCTGCATGACTACAGCGCCGACAAGGAGATCCGGATCCGTTATCTTCGGGACGGAGAAGAAGGAGAGGCGGTCTTTTATCCGGATGTCACGCACCGCTATATGCTGGGAATGACCTATACGCCGGGCGAGGAGAGCGCCGAGATTCAGGCTGTGCATTCCGGGTCTCCCCTGGAGGAGGCAGGAGTCCGCACGGGAGATGTTATCAAGTCCATTAACGGCACCGAGATTCACAACGCTCAGGAACTGAATGATTACTTTGCGGCGAACCCTCTTGACGGCACGGAGATCACTCTGGTGATCGGAAGAGGGGAGAAAACTTACGAGACGAAAGTAAGCCCCGCCAAGCGCGATGATATCCGGGTGGGATTTGCCTACAATATCGGGCGGACAAAGACCGATCCGCTCGGGGTGCTGAGATACAGCTTTACAGAGGTCCGCTATTGGATCACCACGACGGTGCGAGCCCTCGGCGGTATGTTCACCGGACGCTTCACGGTCAACGATCTGTCGGGTCCCGTGGGGATCGTGGACATCGTCGGCACGACCTATGAGGAGAGCAAGGAAGACGGGCCGCTCATGGTCTTTATGAATATGCTCAATCTCATCATACTTCTTTCGGCGAATCTGGGAGTCATGAATCTGCTTCCCATACCGGCGCTGGACGGAGGCAGGCTGCTGTTTCTGCTGATTGAAGGAATCCGCGGGAAACCGGTCAGCCAGAATGCGGAGATTGCCATTCAAAGTGCCGCGGCGCTTCTTCTCATGGCTCTGATGGTCTACGTGATGTACCATGATTTGGTCATGATGTTTACTTAAGGTAAATTATACTTTGAGACTTGTTTGGGAGGCATCCTTATGGACAGTGTACGTTATCTGCTTGATCTGGCTGTGCTGCTTTTTTCCGCCAAGGCATTCGGGCTTCTTGCCAAGAGACTGGGCGTTCCGGAAGTTGTCGGGGAGATCGTGGCCGGCCTTCTCTTAGGTCCTGCAATCCTCGGATTTGTTCAGAATTCCGACTTCCTTGAGAAAATGTCGGAAATCGGGGTCATGATGATCATGTTTGAGGCCGGCCTCGGGACGAACCTTGAGGAGCTGAAGAAAACCGGCATCAAAGCCACCGTGATCGCCTGTGTCGGCGTCGCTGTCCCGGTTCTCCTCGGAATGCTGCTGTTTATAGTCTTCTACGGAGCTTCCGGAGATGATCTTCTGAAAGCGCTGTTTATCGGCACGATCATCTCGGCGACATCCGTCAGTATTACGGTAGCGGCCCTGAAGGAGCTGGGGAAGCTGAATGACACTGTGGGAACGACCATTACGGGCGCTGCTATCATCGATGACGTGATCGGCATTATCGTTCTTTCCGTCGTGCTCGGGATGAAGGGCGGAAGCGAATCCTCGGGCATCGGTATTGTGCTTTTAAAGGTTGTCATTTTCTTTGCGGTGGCGATCGGCAGCGGCTTCCTCGTCTATAAAGGAATGAGATGGCTGGATAAAAAGTATCCTCACACAAGGAGAATTCCGATTGCCAGTTTGTGCTATTGTCTGCTGCTGGGCTTTATCGCGGAAACCTACTTCGGTATCGCCGATATAACAGGTGCTTAT
>CACZQS010000081.1 GCA_902783325.1 uncultured Lachnospiraceae bacterium | reverse complement strand
GATGAAGGACCGGTCGTACAGTCCTGATCCGGTAAAATGCTCTATCTGTTCTACGTTTGAGAAGCGCCGGAGCATCTTATAATACATAGACCTCAGTCGGTAGACAATCGGATTTTCCTTACTTCCCGTCTTGATTCCGATAACAATCTTGTAACCGTTTTCCCACTCCTGAAGATATTGCGGGATCAGGTCGATCGGATCCTGGAAATCGCAGACCATCGATATCACACAGTCGCCGGTCGTCTGGAGCATGCCGTAAAACGGAGAATTGAACTGGCCGAAGTTCTTCGCGTTGAAGATCGCCTTCACCCTTTTGTTCTTCGCGCAGATATCCCTCAGGATCGGCCTGGTCAGGTCTCTGGAGTCATTGTCGATGAAGACCAGCTCGTAATCATACTGCGTCAGCTCGCTCTCAAAGAGCGAAACGACCGCCTCGCTCATCGGCCTGACATTCTCCTCCTCATTGAAGCAGGGGATTAGTATGCTGACTTTTTTCTTCGTATTCTCCATCTCAGCTAACATATTTCTTCTGTATCCTGTACATGAATTCAAAGCTACGTTCCGGCGGGGATATCATTCCTACAGCTCGTATCCCCACGTACACCAGGGCGCGCGCCGGTCACTCCACATCTGCTCAAGCATGTCTTTTTCCCGCTTCGTGTCCATACACTGCCAGAACCCCTCATGCGTGTAAGACATCAGCTCACCTTTCGCAGCAAGCTTCTCCAGCGGATCCCGCTCGAACACAGTCTTGTCGTCTTCAATATAATGAAAAATCTGTGAATTCAGCACCATGTACCCCGCATTAATCAGGGCCCCGTCATCCGCGGCCTTCTCGCGAAACGAATGAACCGCGTTGTCTCCTCCGATGTCGAGAATCCCCTTCTGCTGCTTCTGCTTCACCGCAGTCAGGGTCGCAGTTTTTCCGTGCCCGTTATGATAGTCCAGCAGCTTTCTGATATCCACATCACAGACGCCGTCCCCATATGTCATCATGAACGGCTCGTCCCCGACATATTTCCGGATCCGCTTCAGTCTTCCGCCCGTCATGGTATACAGACCGGTATCCACCACCGTTACCTTCCACGGCTCGACATACTGGTCATGGACAATAATCTTATTTCCCTGCGTGAAATCAAATGTAATATCCGACGTATGCAGAAAATAATCCGCAAACCACTCTTTGATGATATGCTGCTTATAGCCGGCACAGATTACGAAGTCATTAAACCCGTAGTGAGAATACTCCTTCATGATATGCCAGAGGATCGGCATACCACCAATCTCAATCATCGGTTTTGGCTTAAACTCCGATTCCTCAGAAAACCGGGTGCCAAAGCCCCCGGCAAGCAGTACGACCTTCATGCTGTTCTTCCCCACTTGTATTCAGTGTTTTCAATTTTCAAATCTGGCTTTCAGTTCCAGCTCTGTCTCCACTTGTGTTCAGTGCTTTCTCTGCTTTAATCAGGCTGCAGGTTCCAGTTCCTTCTTAGCAGACTCCGTACCTGTTTCCACCGCCACCACTTTCGATGATGTTCCTGTCCCAGTCTCAGCCTCTGTCTCCGCTTCCGACGCTGCCTCAGTCTCAGTCTCTGCTTCTGTTTCTTCCGTCATCATCCCCGACGCCTTCAGTGCTTCATCCGCTTTCTTTGCTGCCTCGTCATAATAGTCGTTCCGGAAATAAATGTTTTCCCGATACTTCGTATAATTCTCTTCTATATAATTCACCAGTTTTCCGGCATAACTTGAAACGGGCAGGTTACTGTCCCATACATAAGAATCGGGATCAAAAGCGATAACACGGGGAGGATTGCGTTTCCACTTGCTCATTTCCTTCTTTCTGAGACACTCCCAGGTCCACGGCGTCGTGGCCGCACTCATGATGACCGGACGGTCAGCAAGCATCGGAATCGAATTATCCAGAACCAGAACAGCAATTCCCTCATCCTCATCCGTTGTGCTCTGAACAATCTTTACTTTATCTTCCGCAACTGTCTGCGTTACAATCGCATAAGTTGAAACCTCATTAAAAAACGGAACGGAAATGAGCAGTAGTATCAGTACCACAATCGGTGTCGTTATCTTTTCGTAAACGGCACTGCTTTTCCCGGAAACATAGATTTCATCCAGTTCGAGTGAACAGATCACTGCAATAACCGCAACAGCCTGGGTTCCATGAAAGCTGAAAACGCCTCTTATACTCAGAAAAGCAATCAGCAGGAAAGAAATCACTGCAAACAGCCATCCCCTTGTTTTCCATTCTCTCACCAGATACAGGACGACCAGAACGATTACGATCAGATAGATCACATTTATGATTGAGAACTCTTCCGGAAGAAAGCATTCTTCAATTACCTTCCACAAATGTTCAAAACCAGCCAGAATCGTTCCCGGAATCGATCCTATATTCTCTCTCAGGTATTTCGGATAATACTCCCTGTTCATGACATAGGCGGAACGGAAAAACATCCACAGAGAATCAATGGCTCTGTAATAGATGATCAGGAAAATCCATGGAATCGCACATGCAAAAATGACTTTTCCCGCATTTTTTCCCAGATGCCGGACACACTCACCGGCAGTTTTTCTGTATTTCAGAGAATACTGGATCTCCCTGCAGAATACGCCGACAGCTACAATAAAAATGCCAAATATCGCTATAAAAATCGTTCCGAATGTCAGTAAGACACTGATTGAGATCAATACACAGTCGACTACCCTTAGTTCACACCGGTCATAGTAATTCATAAATTCCAGAAACAGAATGACCATTCCGATTCCGGCAAGATGCTCTGACAGCACGGCGTGCCCAAAATCATAAGTCAATGTCAGACAAATGAACACGAGTGGATACATGACCAGTACCCGGGTTCCGACTTTAGAACGAAACCGAATAAGTATGACCGTCCAGAAAAATGCATAAAAGGCATAAAAACAAATCCGCTGAGAGAGTACGGTCTTAAAACCCAGCAGCTCAAAAAACGCACTGATGTAATAGGAGACCGGCATATGCTGGGATATGAAGTCGTTATACAGCCGGTAGCCGGAAGCGATTCCCTTTCCGCCTACCATGATATCCAGTTCATCCGTCCCAAACCACGGCATGTTTCTGTATCTGCACGCTGCTATGAAGAAAAGCAGGAACGCAGCGATATACAACAGCACACCTGTTATATTCTTCTTTCTGTTTACTGCCATCTCAGAAACTCTCTTTCCTCAGCTCAATTTTGCCGGCGGCACACCTGAATATCAGGACAGAATATGATTCTTCCTTCCCTGCCGACACTCTGGCTCCCAACCGCATTCGTAATATCGGTTCTCTCAATTCCCGGCGCATCGGAAGAGCCAGTCTCCTCCTCCCCTGCAACATTCGCACGTCTCATCATGAAGCACCACCTGTCCGTTCCGCGGACTGTCTGCTGCACGATGGCGCGGGCAAAATACCCGGGATCCTGGCTTCCCGCAAGGAGCGGGGACAGCTCCCGGACTTCTGTGGACATATATCCGGACTCTGCTACAGTGTCAGGCAGCGGACTTCCCGGCTGATGATCCGTCAGTCCACAACTCACGATCTTCCCATCCGTATCGACTACTTTCGCACAGACCGCCGTAACCTCATATTTTTCGCCAGCCCAGTCTTTCCCGGCTGCTTCGCCGTGACCGGCACCATCGGTTCCTTTACTCGTGGTTGCTTCACCACATCCGGCCTTACCAGTTCCTGTTCTGTCTCCACAATCTGCATTCTCAGGCTCTGCAGACTGAATTCGTGTCCTTTCCAGGTTCCCGATCATCCGCTCCAGCCAGTCTCCGGTCTGAATCTCGCAGGAAGGGTCAAGCCCGACCAGCCAGGATCCTCTTGCTTTCCTCTCAAGATCCGCGTCGCGGTAGATATGAATCGGATGATCCTGCCCATAACTGCTCCGGATATGCCTGATTGCCGCACTCACAGAGCCGCTCACAAAGCCTCTGGCAGAGCCGCCCTTCGTTCTGCTCATACCAGCACGATCTGAGCCATTCCCGGAGTCACCTTTTGCGCCGGTCACCGAAATCAGAATCTCATATTTTGGATAAGTCGTCTTCGTACAGATCGAATCAACGCACCTCTCCAGCTGCTGCCCCTGATCCTTTACGCGGATCAGGATCGAGACTCCCTTCTCCTTCTTCACCGGATACACAACCCGGTAATAACCAAGGTAATCCGTCCGCTCCACATGGGCGCCTTCCACACCGCACCGGGCAAGATGATCCTCAATCGCCTTCTGCGCAGCGTCATAAGCGTACATCTTACTCTCCTGGCTCCCTGCGGT
>CACZQS010000080.1 GCA_902783325.1 uncultured Lachnospiraceae bacterium | reverse complement strand
GTATCCGAAGCAGCGAGCGCAGCATCTGAAGCAGAGAGTGCCGTATCCGAAGCGGCAAGTGCTGCATCTGAAGCTGAGAGCAAAGAAGCGGAAGCAGAAGATTCCGATGTAGCTTATATCATGGAAAAGGGCAGTCTGATCGTCGGCATCACGGATTTCGCTCCGATGGATTTTAAGGATGACAGCGGAAACTGGATCGGCTTTGACGCGGATCTCGCCGCGTTAGTTGCCGCGGATCTGGGCGTTGACGTCGAGTTCGTCGAGATCGACTGGGACAACAAGATTCTCGAGCTGAACAACAAGAGCATCGACTGCGTCTGGAACGGCATGACACTTACAGACGAAGTCAAGAACTCCATGGAGACCACCAATGCATACTGCAACAACGCGCAGGTTGTTGTTCTTCCTGCCGACAAGGCTGAAGACTATAAGGATGTCGAGAGCCTTAAGGATCTGAAGTTCGCGGTGGAAGCCGGCTCCGCAGGTGAAGCGGCAGCCAAGGAGAACGGATTCGATTACACATCCCTTACCGCTCAGGCTGACACACTTCTTGAGGTGAAGTCCGGCACATCCGATGCCAGCATCATTGACCTCCTGATGGCAGACGCGATGATCGGCGAAGGGACCAGCTATCCGGATCTCACACACACGGTTGAGCTGACAGCTGAAGAATACGGTATCGGCTGCCGCAAGGGTTCCGATCTGGCTGAATTCATCAATGAAGAGCTGAAGGCTCTCTATGAGGACGGCACATTGGAAGAGATCGCTGAGACCTACGATGTCGCAGCCGCTGTGATTGAACAGAAATAATGACTGACGTGAAAGCTATGTAATATCAGGCGACCCGACGCCCTGCCGTCTTAAGGCCGGCAGGGCGTCAATTCGTCATGATTCGGCATGAGGTGGCCGAATACCGGCGTAGCCGGAGGATGGTCGGAGTCCTGGTGCCATACCGACTCTAACGTCCGATATACCAGTGCATCACCGGCGAAGCCGGAGATCGGACGGAGTCCTGGTGACCGATATAGGGCAACATAGTGGGTTATTAGCAACGAACTTTATTTCCATTGTTCAAGAAAAGAGGATCCGCGATGTTCTTAACAGTTACTCAATCCCTGCTTATGGGCTTTCTTGCCACCCTGAAGCTGTTTACGCTCACGCTTGTGTTCGCACTGCCCCTGGGTCTTTTCATCTGCTTCGGGTCTATGAGCCGCTTTGCGGTCATCCGTTATCCGATCAAGTTCCTGATCTGGATTATCCGCGGCACACCCCTTCTTCTGCAGCTTCTGATCATTTATTACGGACCGGGCATCATGGGGCACAATGTGTGGGGCTCCAAGGATACGGGACGGTTTATCGCGGCGCTGATCGCATTTGTCATAAACTACGCCTGCTATTTTTCCGAGATCTACCGCGGCGGGATTCAGTCCGTTCCGATCGGCCAGTATGAAGCGGGGAAGGTGCTCGGTATGACCAACGGGCAGATCTTCCGCAGGATCATCCTGCTGCAGCTCATAAAGCGCATCGTGCCCCCGATTTCCAATGAAATCATCACACTTGTCAAGGATACTTCCCTGGCGCGAGTGATCGCTGTTTATGAGATCATCTGGAACGGCCAGTCCTTCATCAAGTCCGCCGGCATCGTCTGGCCTCTCTTTTACACCGGCGTTTTCTATCTGGTGTTCAGCGGGATTTTGACCTTGCTCTTCCGCTACATTGAACAGAGGCTCAGCTATTTCAGATAACGGGAGAGGCCGTGAATAGTAACGATAACGGCAGGGAAGGAACGGGTGATAAGATATGGCGCTATTGGAAGTCAGAAACATTGAGAAGCATTTCGGGAATGTCGATGTATTAAGCGGAATCGATTTTGACCTGAACGAAGGGGAAGCGATTTCGATCATCGGATCATCCGGCAGCGGCAAGACGACGCTGCTTCGGTGCCTCAATTTCCTTGAGACTCCCGACAAGGGAACGATTACTGTCCGCGGAGAGACTCTCTTTGACGCGGCGACCTGGAAGCATGTGCCGGAAGAGCAGATCCGCAGGAAGCGGCTGCATTTCGGAATGGTCTTCCAGTCCTTTAATCTCTTTCCCCAGTTTACGGCTCTGGAGAATGTGACACTGGCGCCGATTCTTGCGGCAAAGAGAGAAGAGAACGGCGAAGATGAGGAGGAAATCCGCAGGAGGGGCGCACAGCTTCTTGCTCAGATGGGACTTGGTGAAAGAAAGAATAATTATCCTCACCAGCTGTCCGGAGGACAGCAGCAAAGAGTTGCCATCGCGAGGGCGCTGGCCTTGAAGCCGGACATCCTCTGCTTCGACGAGCCGACATCCGCATTGGACCCGGAGCTGACGGGGGAAGTGCTGAAGGTGATCCGTGAGCTTGCCAGCAAGAACACGACGATGATCATCGTCACGCATGAGATGGCTTTCGCCAGGGACGTGGGCGACCGGGTCATTTTCATGGATAAAGGCGTGATTGTCGAGCAGGGACCGTCAAAAGATGTGATCGACAATCCGAGGGAAGAGCGGCTGAAGAAGTTCCTTGCGGGGTATAAGAATAAGTGACGGAGTGACAGTGGTGACAGTCCCTGTTGTCACATCCTCACGCCTGCTGTATGACTGCCTGAATTCACCATCACATCTATGCCGGACTTCATTGGAATATCTCCGGCTGAGTTCATTGTCACAAGATTGCCAACTGACGAAAGATAGTGTATGATATCTTCGCTTATAGAGGAGGGTGCGCTTTGAACGACAGATATGTAAGTCCGCTTTCCGAGAGATATGCCAGCAAAGAGATGCAGGAGATCTTTTCGCCGGACAGGAAGTTCAGGACCTGGCGGAAGCTCTGGATCGCCCTTGCCGAGACGGAGAGGGAACTGGGCCTTCCGATTACGGAAGAGCAGATCGCGGAGATGAAGAGCCACGCGGAGGACATCAATTTCGAGGATGCCAGAAAACGTGAGAAGGAAGTGCGCCACGATGTGATGGCGCATGTCTACGCTTTCGGGCTGCAGTGTCCGAATGCGAAGGGAATCATTCATCTGGGCGCGACGTCCTGCTATGTGGGAGACAACACGGACCTGATTCTGATGCGGGACGCCCTCGGGCTCATCCGCCGCAAACTGATTAATGTCATCGCGCGGCTTGCGGCATTTGCAAGAGAATATAAGGATCTGCCGACACTGGCTTTCACTCATTTTCAGCCGGCGCAGCCGACGACCGTGGGAAAGCGGGCGACGCTGTGGATCCAGGAGCTTATGATGGATCTGGAGGATCTCGAGTATGTGCTGGGATCGCTTCGCCTCCTCGGATCGAAGGGAACCACAGGCACACAGGCATCCTTCCTTGAGCTCTTCGACGGCAATCAGGAGCTCTGCGACCGCATTGATCCGATGATTGCGGAGAAGATGGGGTTTCCGGGCTGTTATCCGGTATCGGGACAGACCTATTCCCGCAAAGTGGATACCCGCGTGCTGAATGTACTCGCGGGGATCGCGGCGAGCGCCGCGAAATTCTCCAATGACATCCGGCTGCTCCAGCACCTGAAGGAGGTGGAGGAACCGTTTGAGAAG